>NZ_JBYCZL010000019.1:0-110619 GCF_057586215.1 Roseomonas sp. SRI_022 | reverse complement strand
GTCCGGGCCGCCGCCGCTGCCTTCGCCGGACCTGCTCGCGCCCCGCACGCGCTGAGGGGCCGCGCCACCGCAACGATCCGCTTGCGGCGATACACAGGGCGCGGCGGTTGCTCTATAGGTCGCGCCCCTTCCACCACGGAACGCCGCCATGACCGAGGACTTCCACCGCATCCGCCGCCTGCCGCCCTATGTCTTCGCCGAAGTGAACGCGGCAAAGGCCAAGGCGCGCGCGGCAGCGGAGGACATCGTCGATCTCGGCATGGGCAATCCGGACAGCCCGACGCCGCCGCACATCGTCGCCAAGCTGATCGAGGCCGTGCAGGACCCGCGCACGCATCGCTATTCGCAGTCCAAGGGCATTCCGGGGCTGCGCAAGGCGCTCGCCGGGTACTATGCGCGCCGCTTCGGCGTGAAGCTGGACCCGGAGAACGAAGTCGTCGCCACCCTTGGATCCAAGGAAGGGCTGGCGAACCTGGCCCAGGCCATCGCGAGCCCGGGCGACACCATCCTGGTGCCGAACCCGTCCTATCCGATCCACCAGTTCGGCTTCATCATCGCTGGCGCCTCGGTGCGGAGCATCCCGTACACGCCGGATGATTCGATGCTGTCGGCGATCGACCGCGCCGTGCGGCATTCCGTGCCGAAGCCGACCGCGGTGATCGTCAACTTCCCGTCCAACCCGACGGCGCTGGTGGCCAGCATCGAGTTCTATCGCGAGCTCGTGGCGCTGTGCCGCAGGCACGAACTCTTCATCCTCTCCGACCTTGCCTATGCGGAGTTGTATTTCGGCGACACGCCACCGCCGTCGGTGCTGGAAGTGCCGGGGGCGAAGGATATCACGGTGGAGTTCACCTCGATGTCCAAGACCTACAACATGCCGGGCTGGCGGATGGGCTTCGCGGCGGGCAATCCGCGGCTGATCGCCGCACTCGCGCGGGTGAAGTCCTACCTCGACTACGGCGCCTTCACGCCGATCCAGGTGGCGGCGACCGCCGCGCTGAATGGTCCGCAGGACTGCATCGAGGAGATGCGTGTCCTCTACAAGGATCGGCGCGAGGTTCTGGTGAAGGGCCTCAAGGCCGCGGGCTGGGATGTGCTGGCGCCGGAGGCGTCGATGTTCCTGTGGGCGCCGATCCCTGAGCGCTTCCGCCATCTGGGCTCGGTCGGTTTCTCGAAGCTGCTGCTGGAGAAGGCGAAGGTCGCGGTGGCACCCGGCCTTGGCTTCGGCGAGCATGGCGACGAGCATGTCCGCATCGCGCTGGTCGAGAACAACCACCGCATCCGCCAGGCGCTGCGGGGCATCCGGACCTTCCTGGCCGGCGACAATGCCGCGCCGGCGGAAAGCGACGTGACGGCCGGCGCCGCCTGACGGCGCGCCGCCACTGCAGAGAGGAGGGAAGCGGCATGGAGATCGGCATCAACGGCATGGCGCATGTCGTGCTGACGGTCAGCCGCTTCGCCGAATGCCGCGCCTTCTACGCCAGGCTGCTGCCGCGGCTCGGCATGAAGCCGGTCTTCGACGGGCCGAAATTCTTTTACTGCGTCGGTGCACGGACCGCGATCGGCATCGAACCCTGCGACCCCGCCCACGCGGGGGAGCGTTTCGATCAGGGCCGCGTCGGGCTGCACCATCTGTGCCTGCGCGCCCGCACGCGGGAGGATGTTGACCGCGTCGCCGCACTGCTGCGCGAGATCGGCGCGACGATCATCCGCGCCCCCGTCGAGAGCAGCTGGGCGCCAGGCTATTATTCGGTGCTGTTCGAGGATCCCGACGGCATCCGGCTTGAGGTCAATCACGTGCCCGGCGCCGGCGTGCTGGCCGAGGGCGCGAAGTTCAATTCGTCGGACGGCTACGAGGACAAGTGATGGGCGCGATGGCGATCAAACGACACGGCGACGGTTCGGCGTGGAGGATCGGGGCATGACGCGCCCGCTCGCGATTGCCGTCGCCGGCCTCGGCACGGTCGGCGCCGGCACGGTGAACCTGCTGCGTGCCAATGCCGAGATGATCGCCGCGCGTGCGGGGCGGCCGATCGCCGTTACCGCCGTTTCGGCGCGCGACCGGTCGCGTGATCGCGGCATCCCGGTCGCCGGGCTGCGCTGGTACGATGATCCCGTGGCGCTCGCGGCCGATCCGCAGGTCGAGGTTGTCGTCGAGTGCATCGGCGGCTCGGACGGTCCGGCCAAGGCGCTGGTGGAAGCCGCCATCGCCGCGGGCAAGCATGTCGTGACGGCGAACAAGGCGCTGCTGGCCGTGCACGGGGCTGCACTCGCGCAGGCGGCGGAGGCCAAGGGTGTTGCTCTCGCCTTCGAGGCCTCGGTCGCCGGCGGCATCCCCGCGATCAAGGCGGTCCGCGAAGGCCTGGCCGCGAACCGCATCCAGCGCGTCGCCGGCATCCTGAACGGCACCTGCAACTACATCCTGACGACGATGCGCACCGAGCGGCGCGAATTCGCCGAGGTGCTGAGCGAAGCGCAGAAGCTTGGCTATGCCGAGGCCGATCCGTCGTTCGACATCGACGGCATTGATGCGGCGCACAAGCTCGCCATCCTTGCGGCACTCGCCTTCGGTCGGCCGGTCGATTTCTCCGCGGTGCATGTGGAGGGCATCCGCGAGGTGTCGGCGCTCGACATCTCGCTGGCTGAGGAACTGGGCTATCGCATCAAGCTGCTTGGCATCGCCAAACGTGAGGAAGGCGGCATCTCGACGCGCGTGCATCCCTGTATGGTGCCCGTGCATGCGCCGATCGCGCGCGTGGACGGCGTGTTCAACGCCGTGGTCGCGGAAGGTGACTTCGTCGGGCGCGTGATGATGGAAGGCCGCGGGGCGGGGGCAGGGCCGACCGCCTCGGCCGTGGTGGCGGACCTGATCGACATCGCGCGCGGGCGCTTCACCCCGGTCTGGGGGGCGGGTTCGGCGGCGCTGAAGCCGGAAGCCTCGCTGCCGATGGACCGCCACACCGGCGCCTATTACCTGCGACTGATGGTGGTGGATCGGCCGGGCGTGATCGCAGATGTGACGGGCGTGCTACGCGACAGTGCCATCAGCCTCGAGTCCATGCTCCAGCGCGGCCGCGCGCCGGGCGAGGCGGTGCCGGTGGTGTTGACCACGCACGAGACGAGCGAGGCATCCGTGCGCGCCGCGCTGGCGCGGATCGCAGCACTCGATGCAGTGGTGGAGAAGCCGGCGCTGATCCGCATCGAGGCGTTGTGACTCGCCTCGCCGCGCTGCTGGTCCTGCTCGCGGCACCCGCTGCGGCGCAGGAGGGGCTGCGCGGCACCTGGCGTGGCGCATATCACTGCAACCAGGGCAATACGGCCCTGGCGCTGACTATCGAACCGCGCAAGGTCGGGACGTTCGCCGCGCTGTTCCATTTCGAGGCAGCGTCGGACAATCCCGGCGTGCCGACCGGCTGCTTCGAGATGGAGGGGCGCTTCGAAGCCGCCACGGGCCGGACGGTGCTGCGGCCATTGCGCTGGGTCTTGCGGCCGGCGAACTACCTCATGGTCGGCCTCGAAGGGTCGGTCTCCGTCGAAGGCGGGCGGATGGAAGGTGCGGTGCACGGGCCAGGCTGCACCGCCTTCCGGGTGGAGCTCGTGCCCGGGCCGCCGGCCGCCGAGGCCTGCCGGTCGGGGGCGCCGCTGCTCTCGCTGCGCTGACGCGGAGCAAGATTCCGAGTATGGGACATCAGGGGAGGCGGGTAAGCCTGCCCGGGTGTTTCGATTCGGAGGATAGTCCATGGCGGGTGCGACCCCCGAGCCGGGTGTGGTTGTCGACCGCAACCTGGCGCTGGAACTGGTGCGGGTGACGGAGGCCGCGGCGCTCGCCGCCTCCCGCTGGATCGGCCGCGGCGACAAGAACGCCGCCGACGGCGCGGCGGTCGAGGCGATGCGCAAGGCCTTCGACACCGTCGCCATCACCGGCACCGTCGTGATTGGTGAGGGCGAGATGGACGAGGCGCCGATGCTCTACATCGGCGAGAAGGTCGGACTCTACGCCAGGGCCGGCGGCGGGCCGGAGGTCGACATCGCGGTCGATCCGCTCGAGGGCACCTCGATCACCGCGAAGGGCGGGCCGAACGCCATCGCGACGGTCGCGCTTGCCGAGAAGGGCAACTTCCTGCACGCGCCCGATATCTACATGGACAAGATCGCGGTCGGGCCCGGCCTGCCGTTGGGCGTGGTGAATCTCGACGCTTCGCCGGAAGAGAATCTGCGCGAACTCGCCAAGGCGAAGCAGTGCTCGATCAGCGACCTGATGGTCTGCACGCTCGATCGCGATCGCCACAAGGAGATGATCAAGGCGTGCCGCGCCGCAGGTGCGCGCATCACGCTGATTGGTGACGGCGACGTTGCCGGCGTGATCAATGTCAGCCAGCGCGATGCGGGCATCGACATCTACATGGGTTCCGGCGGTGCGCCGGAAGGTGTTCTGGCGGCCGCCGCGCTGCGTTGCATCGGCGGGCAGATGCAGGGCCGCCTGATGTTCGAGAATGACGAGCAGGTCGCCCGCGCCGCGACGATGGGCGTCACCGATCCGAAGCGCATCTACGGCATCGAGGACATGGCGCGTGGCGACGTGATGTTCGCCGCGACGGGCGTGACCTCTGGCGCGATGCTGCGCGGGGTGCGGCGTTTCCCCGGCGGTGCCTATACGCATTCGATCGTCATGCGCTCGAAGTCCGGCACGGTCCGGTACGTGGAAGGGCATCACAACTTCGCCCTCAAGCCCTCCGCTTTCGTGGCCTGAGGCCCGTGATGGACGGGACGGCCCTCGACGCCCCGGTCCTTGGTGTCGCGCGCAGCGTGACCGGCCGCCGCTGGATCTGGCGGCCGGCGGATGCGCGCACGGGCCTTGGCATCGCGCAGCGGCTCGGCCTGCCGGAGATGGTAGGCAGGCTGCTTGCCGCGCGCGGTGTTGGGCTGGATGTCGCAGCGGACTACCTTGATCCGACGCTGCGGGCGCTGATGCCTGATCCCTCGGCGCTGATGGACATGGATGCCGCGGCGGACCGCATCGCCGCCGCCGTGCGCAGCGGGGAGCATGTGGCGGTGTTCGGCGACTACGACGTCGATGGCGCCTGCGCCGGTGCGCTGATGTCGCGGTTGCTGCGCGACCTCGGCTGCGAGGTGACGCCCTATGTCCCCGACAGGCTGAAGGAAGGCTACGGCCCCAATGGGCCGGCGATCGCATCGCTGTGCGATCGCGGCGCGACGCTGATCGTCTGCGTCGATTGCGGCATCGCGGCCGCGGAGGCACTGGCCGTCGCCGAGGGGCGCGCCGATATCGTGGTCCTGGACCACCACAAGGCGGAAGGGCCGGTGCCGCGGATCCTGGCGGCGGTGAATCCGAACCGGCTCGATTGCGGGTCCGGGCTGCATCATGTCTGTGCCGCCGCCGTTGCTTTCCTGGCCGGCGTGGCAACGATTCGTGCCCTGCGTCGCGCCGGCTGGTTCACGCGGCGGTCGGAACCGGATCTGCTGGGTCTGCTTGACCTCGTTGCACTGGCGACGGTCTGCGACGTGATGCCGCTGACCGGCTTCAACCGCGCGCTGGTCGCGCAGGGGCTGAAGGTGATGGCGCGGCGGGGCAGGGCGGGCATCGCGGCGCTACTGGACGTAACGGGCGCGCGGGATGCGCCTTCGGCGCATACGCTCGGCTTCCTGCTGGGGCCGCGGATCAATGCGTCGGGCCGAATCGGGGAGCCTGATCTCGGGCTGCGGCTTCTGCTGTGCGAGGACGCGGTCGAGGCGCGCGCCATGGCGGAGAAGCTCGATACCGTGAACAAGCGGCGGCAGGAGGTGGAAGGCGAGGTGCTCGCCGCGGCCCATGCCATGGCCGAGCGCCAGGCCGAGGACGGTCGCGCCGTGCTGCTGTTGGTCGCGGAGGGCTGGCATCCGGGTGTGGTTGGCATCGTTGCGGGCCGGATGAAGGAACGCTTCAACCGCCCTGCCTGCGTTGCGGGCGTGGCGGAGGGCCTGGCCAAGGGATCCGGCCGTTCAGTGCCTGGCGTGGACCTCGGTTCCGCTGTTATCGCGGCGCGGCAGGCCGGGCTGCTGGAGACGGGCGGCGGCCACGCCATGGCGGCAGGCTTTTCCTTCCGCGCGGGGCGCGAGGCAGAGATTCACGCGTTCCTCGAGGAACGCCTGCGCCATGCGGCACTTCTGCCGGCCGCGGCCGACCTGCTGGTCGAGGGTGCGTTGAACGTCGTCGCGGCGCAGCCTGAACTGGCGCAGGAGGTGGCGCGGCTTGCACCCTTCGGGCCGGGCAATGAGGAGCCGATCTTCGTCGTGCAGCGGGCGCGCGTGGTGAAGGCGGATCGTGTTGGCAAGGATGGCGCGACCGTGCGCGCCATCGTGGAGGGCGAGGATGGCGGCCGCCTGAAGACGATCTGCTTCCGCGCCAAGGACGGGCCGCTGGCGCAGGCGCTGCTGGCGCAGGACCGGGTGCCGATGCACCTGTGCGGGCATCTGCGGGCGGAACAATGGAACGGGCAGACCACGGTTTCACTGCAAGTGATCGACGCGGCGCCCGCCTGAATGCGTTTGGCCTATTGACCGTGGAGGTGACGCGCTTTAACCCGCGCCTACGGCCGGTCCCCTTCGTCTAGAGGCCTAGGACACCGCCCTTTCACGGCGGCGACACGGGTTCGAATCCCGTAGGGGACGCCAAGAATGGCGCTGAAATGGTAGAAATCGGCCATTTCTGATTGGAGCTCCGAGGATAACCCCCTCAGGAACCCCCGCAACAATATAGCAATTGCCTCTTCATTCCGCCGCCGAGGTCTGCCTCAAGCGATCGCAGGAACCTCTTGGTTCTGCGCCGCCGGCCCGACTGTCGCCAACGGCTTGGGGTGGCCGAATTCGAGCGATCGCTGGTCGTGGAGGGCGTCACCGCCAGCATCGCGGCGACGAAAGTGGAGCAAGCGCTCCGGTCGGCCGAGGAAGCTATCGCCCAAGCAGGTAGCGCATGCGCGGCTATTTGCCAGCCAGATGGAAACCGCGGCGGGGATGGCGGTGCTGCTCGGCGTCGATCATTCGACGCTGTGGCGGGCGGTGCGCATGACAACCTCTCATCCTAGCAAACGCTGAAGAGTGGCGCGGCGATCCTGGCGTTTGGCTTCGCCCGCGCCACGCTCGGGAAAGCCCGCATTCTTGAGCGACGGTTCTTCTGATCGCCAAAAGTGTGCATAAGGAGATGCAACGATCACGATTCGTCAGGAAACGAGCACCGCATGTCCTCGGTCTTCGTCGCTTACGCCTCCGGAAACGAATACCATAAGGACTTGATAGAGGAGGCATGTCGGGATGCAACCACTCCAGATAGGCGGGTCACGCCGTGGTCGGGTCTTGATACCTCCGGCCGTCCAATCGCCAAGTCGGTGGAGGAATGGATTGAGACCGCGGACGCTTTCGTAGGCGATATATCTATTGTAAATGATAACGTTACGTATGAAATCGGCTACGCCCTTGGCCAAAAGAAACCAGTCAGGCTAGTACGCTCTACACATTTCGATTTGAAGGAGGTAAAGAGCGTCGGACTACTTGATACATTGGGCCATGATTCATATGATTTTTCTACAGCATTGTGCAAAATACTAAAGAAAACGGATGATTTGACCAAATGGCCGGAGATAGACAAAAATAAAGACCAACCCGTATTTATTTTGCAGCCACCAAAGCCGAATGATTGGTCACTTCGTTTTATTAGTTCGATTAAGAAGATTGCGCGCGTCCGATTCAGAAGCTTTAGCCCATCCGAAATTAGCCGTCTCAATGCAAGTGAGGCGTACGAGCAGGCGCTATCATCGTTTGGTATTGTCGTGTTTTGGGTTGACGGCAATACGCAGGAGGCCACGCGAAGTAATCAGCGCGCGTCCTTCCTTTTTGGCTTAGCGCGAGGTGTTGGTCTTCCTGCGTTGCTCATCGCACATGAAAAGGATCATCTCCCACTCGATTTGCATGACCATGCAAGTCGCTGGGGGCGATTGGAAGATCTTGATAAACTTGTCGCCACCTTCCGAGACAATGTTGCCGATCTGCAGTCGGAGTACGTCCAGTTTCGGCCGGTGCTGACGAATCTGCTAGAACATTTGCACTGCGGCGACCCAGTCGCTGAAAACGAAGCCGCCGCGCTGTCAACGATCTTCCTTGAAACAGATGGTTATCGAAAGGCATTGGAGGGACAAGTTAATGTATTAGTTGGAAGAAAAGGCAGCGGCAAAACAGCCGTCTTCCTACAGGTTCGCGATCGGACCAGAGCAATAAGAGAGAATATTGTCATCGACTTAATTCCGGATGGACATCAGCTAATCAAAATGAAGGAGGTAATACTAGAAAAAATCTCCCTAGGTTCTCGAAAGGAACTTGTGGCCGCTTTTTGGGAGTATGTATTGTGGCTTGAGATTGCCTATAAACTGCTAGAAAAGGATGAGAAGAGAGCCGCACGCGACCCAAAGCTTCTGGTCCAGTACAGGACGCTTGAAGAGTTGTTTCGCGGCAGGGTGGATACTGGGTTGGGCGATTTTTCCGAGAGATTGACGCGCCTGTCGGAGAACATGCAAGAACGGTTTGAAAAGAATCATGACGATCTAACTCGCCTCGATTCGTCGAAAGTCTTGGAGATTGTTTATGGGCAGGATGTTCGACAGATGCGTGAAGCCGTCCTGGAATATCTTCGCATCAAAGGAATCGTCTTATTCTTATTTGATAACCTAGATAGATTTTGGACTCCCGGCGGCTTCGACGAAAGTGATGCGCTGATCATTGTCGGACTGATCGAGTCCATGCAGGAGATTACTCGCAAGTTCGCTCGACGCAGCCTCGAATTTCGGTGGGGAATTTTCGTTCGGAGTGATGTCTATGAGTTTCTCATCCGAGGGATGGCCGACTACGGCAAGTTGGCGGTCCAAAGCTTGGAGTGGTCAGACAGGGAACTCCTAAAGGCGCTATTTGAGCAGAGACTACGAGCTAGTGTGACTACGCTCGATCGTCCGTGGAGTTCGGTGTGGACCCAGAGTTCAGTACAGGCGGTGGACGGAAAGCCCGTCCTCGACTTCCTTGTCGATGGAAGCCTTATGCGGCCGCGGTATCTAATTCGCCTTTTTGAGATCGCCCGCCGAAGAGCCATCACATTTAGGCGGTCACAGATAGCAGCTGAGGACTACACCGCCGCCATCAAGGAACTCGGCTGGCAGGTTCTGGAGGATCTTGATCGGGAGATTTCGGATCTTGTCCCCACTGCTACCGACCTACTATTCACTATTCTACAAAACAGCGCAGACTTAACGCCCGATAAATTGCGATACATCTCAGGTCGCAAGCTAAGCAATCCCGATTTAATTGAAAAACTGATTAATGTTATGATTTGGAACGGAAGTCTTGGCGTCGACGACGCAGGCGAGCCGAAATATATTTTTGATTGCGGATACAAGCGGCAGTATCTTGCCTCCATTATTGGTTCAAATCCAAACGTTAAGCTGTCGTTGCATCCCACGTTATTGGCCTCCCTGCGTTGACCGCGATAACCTAAAGCTGCCTTTTGAAGGCGGCGGATGGGCGTGCTGAATCTGTTGTGACCGTGCCTCCCAGCCATCGTTCATGAGCGGCGCCTGCTCTAAAGTTCCCTCGATACGGGGCGGGCGACGAAGGCTGCTGGGGGTGAGCCCGTTGAGGCTGTGTGTACGTGGGGGGGGCGTATTGCAGTGGCTCCTCCAGGCTTCAATAATCCGGCACGCTGGGGGCAGGCTGCCGAGCAGGAGCTCGTTGGGGCATTCGTCGCGGAACCGGCTGTTGTAGCTCTCGACGAGCCCGTTCTGTGCGGCTTGCGCGGGTCGTTGTAGTGGCACAGCTGACGCCACGCTCCCGTTGCCAGCGCAGCATCGCGTGCGAGGTCCGGTCGGTGCCATTGTCGCTGACGATCACCGCCGGACGGCCGCGTGGCGCCACAATCCGATCGAGTGCCCGCCCGGCGCGCAACCCCGACAGCGAGGTATTCGCCGCCAGCGCCAGGCACTCGTGGGTGAAGTCGTCCACCACCGCCAGCACGCGGAACAGCCGCCGGCAGGCCAGTGCATCGGAGATGAAGTCCAGCGACCAGCGCTGCTTCATCGCCTGCGGCAGCGCAATCGGCGCCCGCGTGCCGAGTGCTCGCTTGCCCCCGCCGCGTCGGCACATGCCAAGGCGTTCCGCCCCGTACAGGCGGAACAGCGTCTTGTGGTGCAGCCGGTGTCCCTCCCGCACCAGGAGGATGTGCAGGCGCCGGTAGCCAAAACGCCGGCGTTCATTCGCCAGGGCTCGCAGCCGAACGCGACCTCGCCATCGTCAGGGCGCCGCGAGACGTAGCGATAGGTCTTCGCCGCCATGCCGACGAGTTGGCGCGCCGCTGCGAGTAGTCCTTCTCCTCGATCGCCCAGGTCACGGCTTTTCTGCGCGAGCCGGGCGTCAGATACAGCGCAGCCCATTTCGACCGGGCACATCACCGGTCGGGAGCGCCGTACGGGCTACATTGCCGAGGAATCGGCTCGGCGGGAGATGACGGTGTCGGTCGCCCCCACCTTCACGGCGTCTCTCCTAGCTTGCTGGCATTGGCGGTGCGGATCTCCGTATCCGTCCGGTGATGGCCGCGGGTTGGTAGGATCAGGCGGCGACGGCGTGGACGGCTTGGGCGGCCTTCCAGTTCCAGGGCAGCAACTCGTGCAGACGCGATGTCGGGTGGTCGGCGATGCGGGCGATGACGTCGGCAAGCCACGCACGAGGATCGACGTCGTTGAGCTTCGCGGTGATGATGAGCGAGTACATCGCGGCGGCGCGTTTACCACCGTGATCGGAACCGGCGAACAGCCATGACTTTCGCCCCAGGGCGATGCCGCGCAGGGCGCGTTCGGCCGCGTTGTTCGTCAGGCAGATGCGACCGTCGCCTAGGAACCGGGTGAACGCGTCCCAGCGCTTCAGCATGTAGTCCATCGCCTTGGCCAGATCGGCGTGACGAATGGCCGATCAGCCCGCACATAGGTCCAGAGGCGGGCCGTGACCGTCCTGTCCTTCGCCATCATCGGCACCGTGGTGTCGTCGCCGTGCAGACGTTCGGCGGCCAGGACATGCGCGTCGATCAGCCTCCCCAGCGGCGCCAGCATCGCCGTGCAGATACCGACCCAGTCGGCGAGCGTCGAGACGCTGAGATCGACGCCCTCGCGGCCGCAGGTCTCGCTCTGGCGGTTCAGCGGCAGGTGCTGGCCGAACTTGGCCTCCAGGATCATTGCCAGCAGGTTCGGCCCGGCGCGGCCGCGCGCGATCGGGTGGAACGGCGCAGGCGGCTGGGTGATGGTCTCGCAGGATCGGCAGGAGAACCGTTCCCGCACGGTCTGGACCACCTTCCACTGGCGCGGCACCACCTCCAGCGTCTCGGTGATGTCCTCGCCCAGCTTGGAGAGCGTCCCGCCGCAGCACGGACAGGCAGCCGGCGCAGCGATCACCACCCGCTCGCGCGGCAAATGCGCCGGCAGCGGTGCACGCACCGGCTGACGGCGCGCAGGCTGGTTCGGTTGACCTCCGGCGCTGCCCTTGTTGGCCGTCTCCTCCGCCCTGGTGGCATCCTCGCTGGCGGCGGTGACCAGCTCGTCGAGTTCCAACTCCAACTGGTCGATCAACTTGCGGCCGCGCTCCGAGGAGGCACCGAACCGGTCATGCTTGAGCTTGGCGATCAGCAGCCTGAGGTGCGCCACCATCGCCTCGGCGCCGGACGCGCGCGCCTCGGCCTCGCGGCGGGCCGACTGCTCGGCCACAAGCGCAGCGCGCAGGGCTTCGACATCGTCGGGAGTGCTGTCCGGCGCGGGCATCACGCCGGGGATCGAATCACACCCTGCCTGCGGCGGGTAGCCGAATTTCGCTGCCGCGCTGACCTATCCCGCGACTTCCGGTCGCCAGGTGCGCTGCGGGTTCCGCCAGTCGATACCATCGAGCATATAGGCCAGCTGAGAGCCCGATATCGCCACCGATCCATCGGCCGGCGAGGGCCAGATGAACCGGCCTTTCTCCAGCCGCTTCGCATAGAGCGACATGCCGAGCCCGTCGTGCCAGACGATCTTGACCAGGTCGCCGCGGCGACCACGAAAGACGTAGAGGTCACCGGCATAGGGATCACGCCCGAGCGCCTGCTGCACTTGCAGCGCCAGGCCGTTCATGCCGCGTCGCATATCGGTGTGCCCGACCGCCAGCCAGACCCGCACACCCGAGGGAACCGGGATCATCCGCGCAGCACCGACAGCACGCGGCGCAGTGCTGCCGTGCCGATCCCCTCCGTGACCCGCACCACGGTGCCGTCCGGCAGCGCGATCTCGATACGCTGGTCCGGCGAACCGTCCGGATCGGCCGGGGGCGTGGGCGTCATCGGCGCGACAGCCTGCGTCTGCGGTTCGGGCAGCGCCGGCATGACATGCAGCGGCACGAACGTCGGTGCCTCCGCCACGAGCCTGCCGCGCCGCTGCGCGTCCCGCCATTGCCAGAGTAGCCCCCGGCTCACATCGTGCCGACGTGCAACGTCGACGAACTTCACCCCAGGCTCGTCGAGCTCGGCCAAAATCCGATACTTGTCCTCCGCCCGCCAGCGCCGCCGCCGCTCAACACCGGTGATGATCTCCATCCAGCCACACGCCCTCTGCCCTTAACGGCGATCGAAAGAACGCCCGTAGAAGCAGAAGACAGCTTCAGCACCTCATCGGAAGGCGGCCTTCGCCGGAGGGATACGCTTCAGCGCCACATGCCCCTCATCTGAGCAGCAATGTCGACGCGCGGGCCGGCAGGCATACCGTTTGTCGGCTCGCTCCCTCGGTGTCCCGGCCAGTTCACATAGTCGAAGTGATCGAGTATCTCGCGGGGAATGAAGCGAGTCCGGGAGGCGTAGACGTGTCGGTCGCCCTTGGCGCGCTGCCCATGCGTATAGAAGCGCTGCGGCAGGATCAGATAGAGGTCGTCCTTCGCGCGCGTCATAGCGACGTAGAGCAGTCGGCGCTCTTCCTCGATGGCTGCCGTGGTCCCGGTGCCGAGATCCGATGGGATGCAGCCATCCACGGCGTTCAGCACGAACACTGATCGCCATTCCTGCCCCTTCGCTGAATGGATCGTCGAGAGGATCAGATAGTCGTTGTCGAGCGATGGCGCCCCGGCCTCGTCACTGGTCGCCGAGGGTGGGTCCAACGTCAACTCCGTCAGAAAGCGCTCCCGTGAGGGGTATCCCGCGGCGATGCCCTGAAGCTGAAGCAGGTCGGCAACGCGCGTTGAGGCGTCGTCATGCAGCCGCAGCAGGATCGGCTCATACCAGTTCCGGACATGCTCGAGCTGCGCCGGCCATCCGGCCGCGCCACCGCGAAGCGCAGCCAGCAATGCGACCAAGCCGGTCCACTCTGCTCCAAGTCGTGGAGGCACAGGAAGGCGGTCCAGGGCTGCAATCGGGTCAACCTCTGCTGCCATGGAATCCAGCGCGCGGCGCGCCGTCGCCGGCCCTGCGCCGGGTACGAGCAGCATGACGCGAAACCCGGCGACGAGGTCGCGCGGGTTCTGCGCAAAGCGCAGCAGCGCCAGGACATCCTTTACATGCGCGCTGTCGAGGAATTTCAGTCCACCGAACTTCACGAAGGGAATGCGCCGCCTCGTGAGCTCCACTTCAAGCACAGCGCTGTGGCTCGCTGTACGGAACAGCACGGCCTGCTGCTTCAGCGTCGCGCCAGCCTCCCGGTTCTCGAGAACGCGGGTTGCGATGAGGCGCGCCTGCTCCATGTCGTCGTGCACAGTGACAAGATGTGGTCGCTGTGTTCCTTCGCGGTCCGTCCAGAGGTTCTTTGTGAATCGCTCCTTCGCAAAGCCGATGACGGCGTTTGCGGCATCGAGGATCGGCTTCGTGGACCGGTAGTTGCGATCGAGTGTGATGACCGCCGCCGGAGGATCGAACGCCTTCGGGAAATCCAGGATGTTGCGCACTGTCGCGGAGCGAAACGCATAGATCGACTGCGCATCGTCGCCCACCACGGTCAGACCATGGCCGTCGGGTTTCATGCTCTGTAGGATGCGCGCCTGCAGTCGGTTGGTATCCTGGTATTCGTCGACCAGCACGTGGTCGAAGCGGCCGCCAATGTCCTTCCCAAGGCCGGGATCCGTCAGCATCTGTGCCCAGTAGAGAAGCAAATCGTCGAAATCGAGGACACGCTGCGCCTGCTTGGCCTCGACATAGCCAACGAACAGCGTACGCAACTCGTCTTCCCATGACGCACACCAAGGGAAGGCGTCGTTGAGGATATCTGGCAGGGCGGAACCGCTGTTCACGGCGCGGGAATAGATATCCAGGCAGGTCGTCTTGGCGGGGAACCTGCGCTCCGTGCGGGAGTAGCCCAGCTCGTCGCGGACCAGATTCATCAAGTCCGCTGAGTCCTGACGGTCGTGGATCGAAAAGTCCGGCGCCAGGCCGATCTGCTCCGCGGCGTCGCGCAGCAGTCGCACGCCGATGCTGTGGAAGGTCCCGGCCCAGGGCAGCCCCGCCGCCAAAATGCCGGCGCGTTCGCCCATCGCATGTCTGCAAATTGCCTCAGCGCGACGCATAAGATCGCTTGCCGCTCGGCGCGAAAAGGTCATCAGCAGGATGCGGTCCGGATCGGCACCATTCATCAGCAGATGCGCCACGCGATGGGCGATGGTGTTGGTCTTGCCGGAGCCAGCACCTGCGATGACCAATAGCGGGGCGGAAGGCCGGCCGGCCACGTTCACCCCATACTCCACCGCGCGGCGCTGGTCGGCATTCAACCGTTCGAGGTAGGCGGCATTCATCGGGTGAATCGGGGCATAGCACCCACAAGTCTCCCAGTTTCCTGTTTTGTTCGCAATCCGCGCGACGGTTCCGCCCCGAGGTGCAGCGGGAATTCGCGAGCTACAGGCAACTAACCTCTTCAAATTGCGGGGCAGCCATCCGATCCCCTAGGCTGACGACGGGTCCGATGGAGGACGGCATGCGCATCCGCCGCCGAGGCATCATCGCGGCATTGGCAATCCCCTTTTGTGCGCCGCAGGTAGCGCGGTCGCAGCCGGCGACGCCACTAGTCCGTCCGGAGGGACTGCGCAGCGTCTCCACCCATGTTCAGGTCATCCCTGATGGCGACGTGCCGGTGGTCCCCAATGTCGGCTTCGTTGTCGGTGAGACGGGCATCCTCGTGATCGACACCGGGCTTGGACCGCGCAATGGGGAGGCTGTGGCCGCGGTGGCTCGTCGTCTGGGCGGGCAGCGCGGGATGTACTTGGTCACGACGCATGTTCATCCTGAGCATGATCTCGGGGCGCAAGCTTTCCCTGCTACGACCCGACTGATCCGTTCGGCCGACCAGACAACCGACATCGCCGAGTTCGGGATGAGCCTGGCGGGCGTCTTTGCGGCGCGCTCGCCCGAGATGGCGGCCCTGCTCGAGGGAGCCCGGTTCCGCGCGGCCGACGTCGCGTTTGAGCGTGACTACAATCTGGAACTCGGTGGCGTGCACGCCCGAATCCTGGCTCTCGGCCCGAATCACACGCGCGGCGACACTGCCGTCTGGGTGATGCCGGATCGCGTCCTGTTTTCCGGAGACGTGGCCATGAGGGCTCAGCCATCCTTCGCCAGCCCCTACTCGAGTGTGAACCACTGGCTGTCGAGCCTCGACCGGCTCGTAGCGCTTGGGCCGAATGTCATCGTCCCAAGCCACGGTCCCATCGGCGACGCGCGCTTCATTGCCGGGTACCGCGTCTATCTGGTCGAGATCCGCGAGCGTGTCGCCGCCGAGAAGCGAGCCGGCCACAGCCTCGATCAGACCGTCGAAGCGGTCTCCACTGCCATGGCCCCACGCTACCCGGATCGCGGCAGGCTGGCAGGTGCTATCCGGTCGGCCTACGCCGAAGCTCGACAGGAGCCACGACGCACGGTGGCACTTCTATCCCAATAGCTTCTTCACCCAGGATTCCACTGGATCGCCGCTGCTCATATCGGACTGCACCAGACCGTCGATCATGAAGGTCGGCGAGACATGGATGCCGTTCTGTCGCGCATACTTGGCGTGCCATTTCACCTCGGCCTGCAACTCGGGAACGGCGAATGCCTCCGCCAGCGCTAAGCCGCTGTACTGCTCGATGCGCTCAACGATCTGATTTGGCGTCGCATCCATGTTCGGGCCACAGCAATGCTTCTCAAACTCGAACTCCTCGCGGTGTGCGCCGACCGCCTGCATCGCACGCTTCGCGTCTTCCTTACCGCCATCCAGGGTGGATGCCGCGAGGATCGCCCGCACGATGACGCCGGAGTACATGTGCCAGGGCTGCGAGTGCATGCGGAGCTTCACCGAGATCTGATCCGAACCTGCCTTCGCGAGCAACTCATCCAGCTTGTTGAGTGCACGCACGGAGAAGGGGCAGGTGGGCTCCAGGAAGATTTCGAGGCTGCGGGGGCCGTGTCCCCAAACAAGCGGATCTGGGCGGCGTAAGGCTTTGGTCATGCGGCAACTCCTTCCTGCGCAATCTGCGCACTGCGCGTCGCCGCCATTGACGCAGGCGCAGATGGTGCTCGCAAGGGAGCCCCCTTTACGCCGCGGCTTTCGACGGACGCCTCGATGCGATCCCTGCGGCTACAGCTGCGATGAAGATTAGGGCGGTCGACGTCATCAGTGTGACTGGCAACGAGCTCCAGGTCAGTGTCGCACTCGCCAGTATGACGCCCATGGAGTTTGCCGTCCTGGACAATGCGAAAACCTCCGCCTTGCGGTGCTGGGGAGCCAAGGCATCGAGCCGTAGCGAGTAGCAAGTACCCAGCGGGGCGAGAAAACAGCCGACGATGACGGCGCCAATAAGCGTCGTCCCAATCGAGGTGCTTGAAGCCGTAAGGGATGCGCCCAACCCCATCAGCAAAAGTAAGATCGGCACGGTTCGACGGCTTGGCGCCTTATTGCGAGCGCTCACCCATACGCCGCCGGCCACGGAGGCCACACACAAGGCGACTGCAAAGATCGCGCCGTCGGCGGGAGCGAGACCAAAGCTAATCGCAATGGCAACCGATCCGATCTCCACGGCGGCCACGACAGCGCTATTCGCCACGGTGCAGGCTAGCCAGAGGACGATGGAGGGCCGCAGAAGTCGACCGCCATCCGCTGCCGGTTCCAGTCCGGACTTTGGGGCCGCCGCACCGGGGATCGGTGGCACGAGGAATATGGGGGCCGAGCCCAGCGCGACTAGCAGCAACAGCGCGATAACGGGATTGATCGTCGACCCCAGCACCGACGCAAGGAGCGGGGCCACAACAAAGGTGACCTCATTCAACGTCGCGGCCAGCCCCAGCGCGCGAGGCATCGAGGATGGGGCCGCGAGATGATTCAAAATGGATCGCAGGAAGCCAAAGGCTGCGCCGTTGACGAGGCCGCCGGAGGCGGCGGCAATGAGAAGAGCGGGGAAGGGGGCTTGTGCCTGCGCCAAGAGTGCCAATCCGATGAACGCCATCGCCCGAATGGTCACCAGCGCCTTCAAGTAAGATACGGCGTTGAAGTTGGCGCCAAGCCGAGCAAGCGGTACGGCTCCGGAAATCTGCGCAAGGGTTATGGCCAGCACCAGGGCCGCCCCGCTGCCTGCACTGCCAGTCAGGGGCATCGCCAATAGAGTGAAAGCGATCGGGCCGGCCGCTTGCGGGACACTGAACGTTCCGTACGCCAGCAACCAGCGCACCAGCAAGCCAGAGAAGTTGGCGTGCTTGACCTGGCTCAGGAACGCCATGGCCCCACCTCGCTAGCAGGCATCTTGGCATCGGGTGTGGGCGCCCAAACAATTCTGGCGATCATCGATATCAGCGGACGATGGAACCCTCTCCCTCGACCGGATGTCGCTTTAGGTGGTCGATCAGCATTGTGTTGACGCGGTCCGGCATCTGGTCCGGAGCGTAGTGGCCAGCGCCGGCGAGGATCTCGAAGCGATACGGGGCATCCACAAACTCGGCCGTCCCCTCAGCTGCCATCCGACCGACCGTGTCATCCGCGTCGCCCCATATGAAGATGGTCGGCACCTTCACCAATCCACTCTCGCGATAGACCTTGCCTCGGGCTCGATACCAGGCCAGCGCGGCTTCCATGGCGGGAAGGGAGCCCAGGACGGAGAGGTGCTTTTCTGTCGATGCTGGCGGGACGCCGTTGGCGGCATGCCGAACGCGTATCCACTCAGCATCGTTGGCTAGCAGCCTCCCGGCCGCATCGGGGTCCTGGAACGCCTTGTGATGTCTCGAGCGGTGCGGCTGCTCCGGATCATCTCGAAGTGCGCGGATGAACGCCGCCGGATGCGGCCGCGACAGCATGGTGAGCGAGGCAAGCCGCTCCGGCCACCGCGCGGCAATGTCCCAAGCCAGGCTGCCGCCCCAATCGTGACCGACAAGGTGAAAGCGCTGAGCGCCGCCTCCCATTGCTGACGCCAGCGCTAGCGCGTCACCGATCAGGAGCTCGATGTCGTAGTTCGTGAACTGCGCCGGGTCGGGGCGCGCCCCCGCGGAATAGCCGCGCTGATTGGGTGCGACTGCAAGGTAGCCTGCGGCGGCAAGTGCAGGAAGCTGCGCATCGTACAGATGGCGGGAAACGGCAAAGCCGTGCAGAAGCAGGACGAGCGGCGCATCGGGCTCGCCGGCGATCGACACGTCGAAGACAAGCCCCGGCTGCAGCTCAATCCGACGATCTTCGATCACGGCATGTCCTCCCTCGCCTCGACGTTGGCTCAGCGCCGACAGCATTGCAGCAGATCGCCCCCGCGAAAGCGACCGCCCCCTGTTCACTACAGGTTGCGACCCAGTCCCCGGTGATCAGCTCCGGAAGCGCACTGGTCACGTGGCGGTCTTGCATCCAAGCGGCGAGACTCGCTTCGATCTCCTGCCGCTCCCGCTGGTCGGATCGCGCCTTCATATTTGAGCGGCCCGATGGAGGTGGTCGGCCTCAGCTGGGTCTGCCCGGCCTGCACCCACACAGGGCTGCGGTTCAGCGAAAGTCCCGCGTTGCCGGCATCTTCACTTCTGCGCCTGGTCTCGCAGCTCGGGTGCCGCCCTCAACCATCGTCATCAGGTGCTGTAGCAGATCCGACCGGTCGATGAGCCGCGACGCGATGAGGTGAATGATCGGGACCTCGGAGTGCTGGTCCTCGCGCTCAACGCGACCTTCGACCACCATCAGCCCCGACGTCAGCAGTGGTATCCGGTCCCGTTCGGCAATGTGCGTGTAGACCACGACGTTGGCCTGGCCGTGCTCGTCCTCGATCGTCACGAAGATCACGCCCTTCGCCGTCATCGGCTGCTGCCGCATCAACACCAGACCTGGCACGCGGATACGGCGGCCGGCCGGTGCACGCGCGAGGGTCCGCGTGTCCTCGCAGCGCAGCTGGGTCAGGATCGGCCGCAGCAGCGCCATGGGGTGACGTCGCAAGGTGAGGCCGGTGCTGGTGTAGTCCCGTCCGATGGCCTCGCCCTCGGCCATGGTGGGAAGGGTCGGAAGCATTTCCGGGATCAAGGGCCGGTCCTCTGGCTGTTCGGCTGCCATGGCCGCGCCGAACAGCGGCAGGTCGGTCGGCATCCGCGCATCCACCGCTGCCGCGTCCCACCGTGCCGCGCGGCGTCCGAGGCCGATGGCGGCAAACGCATCAGCTCCAGCCAAGGCTTCGATGGCGCGGCGATCCAGGCCGGCCCGCATCGCCACCTCTTCCACCGAGCCGAACGGCGCACCATTGCGCGCTATCCGTGCCTTCACCAGGTTCCGTCCGGCCTCCTCGTGCAGCCCACCCACCATGCGCAGGCCAAGCCGCAGGGCGTGCTGATCCGTGCTGGCTGCGTCTGGCTCCAGGCTGCAGTCCCATTCGCTGTCGTTGACGCTCACCGGCCGGATCGCGACGCCATGCTCCTTCGCATCCCGGACGATCTGCGCCGGGGCGTAGAACCCCATCGGCTGGCTATTGAGCAGCGCGCAGGCAAAGACCGCCGGGTGGTGGCACTTCAGCCAGGACGACGCGTAGACAAGGTGGGCGAAGCTGGCCGCATGGCTCTCCGGGAAGCCGTAGCTGCCAAAACCCTCGATCTGCTTGAACACCCGCTCGGCCATCTCCGCCGAGTAGCCCCGGCGGACCATGCCGCCGACCAACCGGTCCCGATAGGCGCCGACACCTTGGGTGTATTTGAAGGTCGCCATAGCTCGGCGCAGCGCATCGGCTTCGTCCGGTTCGAACCGCGCGGCGACGATGGCGAGCCGCATGGCCTGCTCCTGGAACAGCGGCACGCCGAGAGTGCGGCCCAGAACCGCCTTCAGTTCATCCGCCCTGCCATGCTCCGGCGAAGGACCCGGATACTCTGGCTCCTCGAGTCCCCATCGCCGCCGGATGTAGGGGTGCACCATGTCCCCTTGGATCGGGCCGGGCCGCACGATCGCGACCTGCACGACGAGGTCATAGAACTCTTTCGGCCGCAGACGCGGCAGCATCGCCATCTGCGCCCGGCTCTCGACCTGAAACACGCCGAGGGAGTCCGCACGCCGCAGCATCTCATAGGTGGCCGGATCGTCCTTCGGCACGCTCGCCAGGTCGAGCGACCTCCGATGGCTCGCGCGCAGCAGGTCAAAGCCGCGCCGCAGGCAGGACAGCATGCCGAGGCCAAGGACATCGACCTTGAGGATACCGAGGGCTTCCACGTCGTCCTTGTCCCATTCCAGGACCGTCCGCCCCGGCATGGCGGCATTCGAGACCACCGCCAGCTCGACCAGCGGGCCGCGGGTGATGACGAAGCCGCCGACATGGGTGGCCAGGTGGCGCGGGAAGTTCTGGATCTCCTCGGCCAGTTCCAGCGTCATCGCCAGCCGTCGATCCTGTATGTCCAGGCCGGCCGAGGCCGCGATGTCCGCGAGCGGCTCGTCGGAACTCGGCCCCCATACGGACTTCGCGAGCTTGGCCGTCACGTCCTCGCTCAGACCCATGACCTTGCCGACCTCGCGCACGGCGCTGCGGGATCGGTAGCGGATCACAGTGGCGACGATGGCGGCGCGGTCGCGGCCGTAGCGGTCATAGATGTGCTGGATCACCTCCTCGCGCCGCTCATGCTCGAAATCGACATCGATGTCGGGTGGCTCGCCGCGACTGGCCGAGACGAAGCGCTCGAACAGCAGGTCGTGCTTGGCGGGATCGACGGCGGTGATGCCAAGGACGTAGCAGACGGCGGAGTTGGCGGCGCTGCCGCGCCCCTGGCAGAGGATGCCCTTGCTTCGGGCGAAGCGGACGATCTCGTGCACCGTTAGGAAGTAGGGCGCGTAGCCGAGTTGCTCGATCAGCTGTAGCTCGTGGTCCAGACGGCCGGTGATGTCGCCCCCGACGCCGTGCGGCCAGCGCTCGTCCACCGCCTCCGCGACACGGGCAACCAGCGTCTCCTGCGCCGTGCGGCCGGGCTCAAGCACCTCCTCGGGATACTCGTAGCGGAGCTGGTCGAGGCTGAAGTCGCGGGTGGCCTCAAGGATACGCAGGGAGGCAGTGAGGGCGTCGGGGTAGCGGTCAAAACGCTGCGCCACCAAGTCCAGCGGGTGGAGACGCCGCTCGGCGTTCTTCTCCGCTGCAAACCCAATCTCATCGACCGTCTTTCGGAGCCGGATCGCGGTGAGCACATCGGCGAGGCGTCGACGTTCCGGAACGTGGAAGCGGGCGTCATTGATCGCCAGCAGCACGGCGCCGGCCGCATCCTTCATCCCGGCGAGGCGGTCGAGGCGGGACTGATCGTTGCCCTGCCGCGCGCATGCCGAGGTGCAGTGCAGCGGCAGCACGAGGCGGCCTCGCAGCGCCTCCGCATCGGCCTGCAGGCGGGCGGCGAAGGCTGGGCCGATGTCCCACGGCGGAACGATGGCCAATGCCCACCCTTCGGCAGCCGCGATCAGATCCTCTCGCCGGATGCAGCATTCACCCTTCGGCGCCCTCATGCGGCCCCGGGACAGTAGCACCGTCAGCCGACCGTAAGAGGCACGGTCAGTCGGCCATGCGAGGTACTCGGCGCCATCGTCCAGGAGCAGGCGCGCACCCACCGCGAAGCGCAAGCCAGCCTCCTTCGCGGCGACGTGGCCCTGCACCACGCCCGCGAGGGTGTTGCTGTCGCAGATTCCGATGCCGGCATAACCATGCGCCGCGGCGGTAAGCACCATCTCGGCCGGGTGCGAGGCGCCATCCAGCAGGCTGAAGTTGCTGCGCACCCCAAGATCGGCAAAGGCCGCGGCGGACATGCGTCATCCCGCAGAGTGCGTCGGTGCAGCCTTCGCCTTGAGGACTACGAAGCCGCTGCGCTGCAGGTGCTCGACAAGCCGCTCCGCCGCCAGATGGGTGGCGAACTCCCACCCGCCCGGCACCGGCTTGCCTCGCTGATCGAAGCGCAAGGCATAGGCCAGGGTCTCCGCGATCTCCCGCGCACTGGCAGGGGCGAGGCCGGCGGTGGGGATGGGCGGGATGGCGAGGGGGTCGGCGGACATGGCCGGACGATGCCGGACGCTTGCGAACAAATCAAGAACATCGTATGGATGCCTCACCGGCGGAAATTGCGCTGGTCCTCACCACCCGAGGAGGTCGCAACCATGGCGGACACGGAAGCAGCCGCGCGTATCGAGGCAGAGGCACGCGCCAAGGTCATCTGGTGCAGTGGATCGCCGCAGCAGATCGCGCAGGCAGAAGAAGCACTGCGGGTCTACTTCGTCGCCAAGGGCGTCACGCCGTTCGAAGCCTGGACATCATCGAACTGGGTCCAGAGTGACGCCGATTTCGAAGATGACTTCGGCCTACCGCCCCCCGCGAATGACGTTCCGACACAGCCCCGCGTGACGACGGACGACGAGCTTAAGGCGCGAGTATGGTGGAACGCACGAGAGGTTGCCTGGCGCAGCGTCGGCGGCAGCGTGGCGACGTTAGACGGCCTGCCGCCATGGGAGTTCGACGTCCAAGTCGCGTTCGACCATAGGGCGTGGTTGACGGCGACAGGCAGCAATTACGTCGCCGAGATATGCAATAGCGTGGATGAACCATCGGACGGCGCAAGGCGA
Organism: Roseomonas sp. SRI_022; assembly: GCF_057586215.1. NCBI lineage: Bacteria > Pseudomonadati > Pseudomonadota > Alphaproteobacteria > Acetobacterales > Roseomonadaceae > Roseomonas > Roseomonas sp. SRI_022. Next base: position 87,553 of record NZ_JBYCZL010000019.1, on the reverse strand, counting down.
GCGATGTAGATCCAGCGCCAAGCTACGTCGGCCTTGGCTCAGACTTCGCCGGCGGGTCGCGCTTTTCGCCGCGAGATACGATTGTCAGTGATCCGTCCGGCAATGGGCGCTGCAGATCCTTCGCCTCGGACCAATCTGCGCTCATCCATGTCTCGATCTCTTCGGGCGCGGTGAGGATCACCGGCATCGCCCTGGGATGAATTGCCTTCACTTCAGCGTTCGGGTCGGTCGTCAGGAAGCCGAAGAGATCGATCGTCTCCTCGCCGGTCTTCACCTTCCGCACGCTCGTCCACTGCGGCACCCAAATGCCCGCGAAAAAGGTCAGTGGGCGGCTATCGTCGCGCGCGAACCAGATATCGCCACCAGCATCCCGGTTGAACTCACTGAAGGACGTGAAGGGAACCAGGCATCGATTTTCCACGCCAAGCCAGCGCTTCCAATGCTTGGAAGAGGTGTTGCGAACGTTCGTGGTGCCGCCGTCAGGCTCCATGCGTAGTAGCTTGTCGAAGTCTACCGGCTTGTCCTTCGCTCGGAGCTTGTCCGCGCGTTTCGTCGCAGCATCAAACAGCGCCTTTTCCGAACTCGGCATGCCCCACCGGACCAAGACCAGCTCGCGGCCCTCGGACGTGTTTCTCACGATTGGGGCTGCGTAGTCGGGGAACACGCTCGGCATCGGCTGCAGGTTGCCGGTGCTGTCGCGGAAGGCTCGCCCAAGGTCGAGGATGGCCTGTTGGTTAGAGACGATGCTGTAGAGGTTGCACATCAGCACTCTTCCATCCGCAGGATCGCGGATTGGATCACCCGCGCGCCAGGACCATTCAACATTCAAATTCGAGACAAGCCCGCCCGCTCCACCAACCAAGCCAGGCCGCGCATCGACAAGCCGGCCAGGACCAGCAGCCCACCCGTCACAGGCCGAAGAGTGATTCCCAGAAGCGCAGCGACCACCGGGTGGCCGGATAGGCAGGGGTGAGGTTCGATGGATCATAGAGGAAAGGCAGCGTGTCCCCGCCACGCCAACTTGGGTGGGAGGTCGCGATACGCGCCATGAACCTCCCGTTCTTGGCCATCCTGCGTACGGAAGCAGAAGACAGGCGCAAAGGTGGATTGCCCTCCGGAGCCTCGCCGCCGATCGAGCCGCCAGACTGCGGCCTCGGTTTCGATGGCGCGGGAGGTCAAGCTCGCCGTGTCGAGCGCAATGATACCCGCCAAGAGAAGCAGCGCGCCCCCTGGCCAGATGACGAACCACGCGTCGAAGCGCAAGGCTTCGCCGATGCGCCATCGTTCAGGGCATAGCCCAGCCAACCCTTGGCCATGTGCGACTTCTCCCCATCAGGCAGCGCGAGTGACGTTCCATCTCCCTCGCATAGCCAACGCACGACGCTGTCAAGGCCGCCTCAGCGACGCAGCGAGGCGCAATGCACCGTCCGCAAACTCATAGATGGGATGTGCGGCTGCAGTGCCGTTCCTAGTGAATGGCAGCCCCATACTTGACGAGCACGTGGCGTACGCGTTCCCGAACAAGAGGTGACCTAGCCCACGTCAGAGGGAGAAGGTCGGCGACGCCTACCGCAATCTCGCCATTGCGGATCGCTGCGCAAGCCCGCCAATACACTTCCGCCTCAGCCGCGCAGTTCCGTGGCGGTGAGGCGGGAACGATGACCGTTTGCATCTCAGGAACCTCCCTTGCCAAAGGAGCTATTGCTGTGCGGTGGTCCGCGCTTCGCCAGCGACCAGGCGAAGCCTATGGCGCATCGACGGGATCGGCGCTGCAACATTTCGTACAGTCCAGCACCGGCGGATTCGACGTTGCGGTGAGGCGGCAGTCATCCTCGTGCAATCACCTGCCAACCTCGTTCGCGCACGACCATCGTTGCGATTGCACTGATCGACCGCGCTACTTACAGCGGAGGCGTGTCTTTCAGGGGAACCGCGGGCGGCGATCGAAAGCGAACCGGGCGACGGGACGTGGCGACGGCTCGTGTCCCAAAGCCAGGCGGGAAAGTGGCCACCCTCTTCTGCAGAAGGAGCAACCCAGTCGCTGCGTCCTCACATGTCGATGGCTGGGCATATCCGACGAAAATTCTCAGGTCCTTGGCGAAGACCCAACCGTCCTTGGCAGATGCAACCCGCGCGATGCTGCCCTCCAACTCCTCGATTGCAGCGAGCCTCGTGCGGCAGCTATCGCGCTCCGCAGTGACCGTCGCGTGCGGCGCGAGTACAGCCACGGCGTCGCGTTCCCGCCATGTCAACTGGACGGCCCAAGACCTCATTCCCCGATCTCCCCTTGACGCGCGATGGTGCGGCGTCGGGTCGCTAAACGCTCGAGGTGCTCGGGGGTTCACTCCAAACGGGGACATTTCTGGGACATTCGCAGAAGCCCTAGTTAGCGGAGCCGTACTACTTCCTCTTCTTCCTCCGCGCCGTACCCGCGGTGCCGAGGCCGGCCTCCTTCGCGAGTGCTGACCGCCGCGCGGAGTACGCTGGGGCGACCATCGGGTAATCCGCAGGTAGGCTCCACTTTTCCCGGTACTGGTCCGGCGTCAGGTTGTAGGAGGTCGCGAGATGCCGCTTAAGCATCTTCAACTTCTTCCCGTCCTCGAGGCAGACGATGTAGTCGCGCTGGACCGACTTCTTCACCGGAACAGCCGGCTCCTGCCGGCTTTGCGTAGGCTTCTCTGGCTCCTGGCCGACACCTGTCAGTGCGGAGTAGACACTGGCGACGAGGCCAGGAAGTTCGCCTGCTGGCACTGGGTTTCTCGAGACGTGCGCTGATACAATCGAAGCGGTAAGCTTCAAGACACTGGACTTCTCTGCGGATTCAGACATTGGCTCACTCCGTTCGGCCATTCGCCGGCCGCAATATTGCCGACCGCGCCGTTCCGGCAAAAGAACTACTAGGCCAACTGGAGAGCAATTCAACTTGATCGGCATTTTGGCGGACGGCTGTTCCGAGCGAGAATGTAGGGGTGTACTGGCGACCCGTGCTTCTGACATGGTTGAAGAAGATGTCAGGCCAAGGTGCTCAATGTCCGCTGGCCGCGCGGGCGTCGCGTCGGCGCCGCTACGCTCATTTCCTGGCCCGAGGGTGTTTTGACCGCGGAATGGGAGATTGCCCGCCAGACGGTGCTTCGCCGTGACGGGCATCGGTGTGTTCAGTGCAGCGGCGACCTCAAGGCCGATGGCGCGCACGTCCACCACTTGCTGCCGCGCGCATCTGGAGGCACCGACGAGCCGGCAAACCTGATCAGCCTATGCGCGATGTGCCATGCCGCGGTGCATCCGCATCTCGGAGCAGGACTGGCCCGCCGCCTGCTCCAGAAGGCAGCTGTGCGCCTGGCCCATTGGCTCGACACCGAGGGCAGGCTGGCGCACGAGACCGGGCACCTCGGCCCGGCTTTGAGACTGTTCGGGTTGGACACTTTCCGGCCAGCGCAGATCGACGTTGTCGAAGCGGCGCTGCGGGGCCGCTCCCTGTTGCTGGTCAGTCCAACCGGCTCCGGCAAAAGTCTCGCCTTCCAGGTGCCAGCCCTGCTGACGCCCGGCCTTTGCCTCGTGGTCTCCCCGCTCAAGGCGCTGATGTCGGACCAAGTCTCGGGTCTTCTGCGGCGTCGGATCCCGGCAACCTTCATGAACTCGGACCTCTCTTCCGAGGAGAAGCAGTTGCGCCTCGACCTGCTCACGAAGGGGTCCTTCAAATTCCTCTACCTGGCACCCGAACGTTTCTTCGGAGCAAATGAGCGCGAGTTGGCGTTGCTCCGCGCGCTGCGGCCTGCCTATCTCGTCGTGGACGAGGCGCACTGCATCGATCGCTGGGGCCGCGACTTCCGGCCTGAGTATGGGCGGCTTCGGGAAGTCCGCGAGCAACTGGGCAATCCGCCGGTCCTGGCCTTCACGGCGACGGCCGGCCGCGAGACGCAGGCGCGTATCCTAGCCTCGCTGGGAGCCGCCGAAGGGGACGTGTTCGTGCATGGCGCGAACCGCCCCAACATCACCTTTCTGCGGCGGCGGGTGCGTCAGGACGCCCGACCAAGCTTTGTGGCCGAACTCCTACGCCTTGCAGACGCGCTCGGTATCAAGTCGATGGTCTTCGTGCCAACCCGCAAGATCGGCAAAGCCCTCTCGGCGGCCCTGGCCACGCAGGGTGCCGCCACGCCCTTCTTTCATGGCCAGCTCCGCACGCAGGAGAAGGAGGATCTGCTGCAGCGCTTCGGGGGCCATCTCGAGCCGAAGCTGTCGCGCATCATCTGCACCAATGCCTTCGGCATGGGAGTCGACATTCCTGACGTGCGCCTCGTGATCCACTGGCAGCACCCGGCCTCGCCGGAGGACTACCTGCAAGAGTTCGGGCGCGCCGGCCGCAACGGCCAGAGAAGCGTTGCCGTCCTTCTCACCGACCCGAAGCCGGACGGCCCGGCGCTCAGCCTGCTGGACTTTATGGCCGGGCTGACTGTGGAAGAGGCGAAGGTGACGTCGGGAGAGCGCGCTGAGCTTCTGACTCAGAAGCGGCGGCTGTCGCGCCAGATGCAGACCTTCGCATTTGACCGCAGCTGCTTTCGTGATGCGCTGCTGAGCTATTTCGGCGAGGCTCGCGCTCGGCCACGCCGCCCACTGGCGCTGCGCATCATCGACTGGGCTTTCGCCAAGCATGGCGCGCGCGCCGAGACGGGAGTTTGCTGCGACGTTTGCCATGCTCGACGCTGCTCCCCGGAGGACCACGTCCGGTTTGTTTGTGAAGCCCTCGGTGTTCCGCGGCCGCCGCAGATCCAGTGCGGATCCTATGCGTGGCGGTCCGGGCGCTGGCGCTCGTGACGCCATGAGCGGCCGATCAGCCTCATTGTGTTCTCATCGCAGCCATGTTGAGGGACTCGACTAGGATGGATTTCGACGATCGCCTCGAGCGTCGCCACGTTCTCGCGGCGATGGAGAGGATCAAGCAGGAGGATGTGCCCGAGCGGGCGCAGTCGACCAAGTACGACGTACTGCACCCGGACGACCGGAAGCCATTCCCACCAAAGCTCGTCCTGTCCATCGCGGCGGAGCTCGCAACGGGCGAGCCATTACCGCGGACAGAATTCACTGGCGGTGAACAAACCAACGCGCGGCTCCGGGCGCTGGGCTTCGAGGTGGTCCCGAAAGCCGCGGCGTCTGGCCCGGAGACGCTCGAGGCGCTGCAACCGGGCGATGTTCTGACGAATGACCAACTGTCCGGTCTGTTCGGCGTCGGCAATTCCGGCGGCATGCGGTGGTCTGGTGGCCATGGTCGCTTGGTGATCATCGCCGACCACACGAAGAGCCTCTACGACGATCGTTGGGAGGGCGATGTCCTCCACTACACTGGGATGGGTCGGATCGGGGACCAGACCCTGACCGGCCAGAACCAGCGCCTGGCCCAGCAGCCCACAACGGCCGTGCCGGTCCATCTCTTCGAGGTCTTTCGTCAGAACGCGTATGTTTATGTCGGTGAAGTGCGGCTGATTGGCGAGCCACGGCGGGAACGCCAACTGGACGACGCAGCCGATGAGCGTTGGGTGTACGTCTTCCCGCTCGCCTTGGTGGGGGATTCGGAACGTGCCATTCCGGACCGGCGGGATCTCGAACGTATCGAAGCCAACCGCCGAAAGGCCATGTCTCGCGCTTCACTGGGCGAGCTCGTGCGGCGAGCAAAGCTCGGTGGACGGGAAAATCCTGGCGCCCGGCAGGCCACGGTCACTCAATTTGAAAGGAACGCCGCAGTCGTGGAGCTGGCGAGGCGGCTAGCTGAGGGCAAGTGTGATTTCTGTCAAAAACCAGCACCTTTCTCAGTCTCGGACGTGCCCTATCTCGAGTGCCACCACGTCGTTCACCTTGCACAGGGCGGACCGGACACGATTGAGAACGCTGTAGCGCTATGTCCGAATTGCCATCGCAGGATGCACGCGCTGGAACTGCGCAGCGATCGTGAAAGGCTGCTCGCGCGAATTGCGGCCAGAAGCATGTCTGCAGGGCTTTGTTAACAAGTCCTTTGGGGCGTCTTGCATCCTGATGGCATTGGGTGGCCTATGGCAGGGTCAGCAGCCGTTCAAGCGCGCGCAGGTTCGTCGCCCCGGTCTTTTCCAGGATGCTGCGAATCTGCGCCCTGACGGTCGGCACCGCGACGCGCCGCCGCGCCGCGACCTCCTCCGCCGAACGCCCGCCCAGCAGTGCCAAGGCTACTGCGGTCTCGACCGGGGTAAGGCCATAGAGCGCCTCCATCACCTCCGATGTCATGGACGGCCGGGCCGGTGGGTCGCGGATCAGCACCAGCACTAGGCCGGTCGGGGCGCGCGCGCCGGCATGGGGATACCGGGCGACATCCGTCAGGACCGGGGGCAATGGGGTGACCAGCAGTTCGAGCTGCCGACCCTCAACATCCGGCGAGAGCCGCATAGCGCCGCCGGCGCCGCCCGTCGCCGAGTCTGCCACTAGGGCAGCCAGCCGGACGGCCTCCGCGCTGCCGCAGACGGTAAGCGTGACCCGCGCCGTGCTGGGGCCGCTCCCCTCTTTCCGGAGGCGGACTGCGGAATTCCGAGCCAGTTCTTCCGCCGCCCGATTCACGAAAAGCACGCTTCCTGTTGCATCCACCACGAGGGTGGGTGCGCACAGGGTGTCGAGGGCGGCGAAGCCAGCATGACTGCGCAGCTCCGCCTCGGCCAGGCGATCCGCGATGCGCAGCGCACCTTGGAGGTGAGGCAGCAGCAGGTCGAGCCGGCGGCGATCGGCGCTGCCGAAGGCTGGCATGTCGCGCGTTCGGTGCGCGCCGAGCATCACGGTACTGCCCGGCCGGATTTGCCACGCCGCGGCGACAACGTGAAAGGCTCCGACATGATCGCGCGAGAAATCGTTCCAGATCTCTGAAGCCTCGAATACCTCCGGCGGGACCACGTCCTGCCCGAGCACGGCGCCTATGTAGCCACGCGGCCGAGCCAAGGTGGCCCAAGGGTCATCACGCCAGTAGTGGGCGGCATAGAGGCGGTGCGCCGTCTCGTTGAAGCCTGGAGAGGCAAGGGGGATGATGCCGTCCGGCCCGTCCACGAACAATAGGCCGGAACTGCCCTGAAAGGCGGCAATGACGTCGGACCAAGCTTCGGCCCAGCCCTGTTCACCCGTCGCGGCGTCGTAGAAGCCGCGGGAGAGCTTCAGGACTTCGGCGACCGGATCGTCAGAGTTTGCCATGACCAGAGCTGCAAGGGGCATTCGGACGGACAAAGAACGATTCAAGAATTTTTTGACTCAGTCAATAGAACTGATGATGCGGCGACGCTGCCGCTCGGAGCAAAATTGGTTCGTTTCAAAATTTAGCGCTACCGTCGGGAATTCGGCATGGAGCGCGAGGGTTGTAGGCAGGTGCAGGTCTGCGCGCGACGCCTGCCGGGAGCACGTCATAGAAGAGTAAATGGGGTGCTATTGGTGCAGGAGCCCCGGACCGGAACGCCATACAACGCGGTCATTCTCAAACGCGCTCGAGACTGTAGCGTATACCTGCTCTAGAAGGCGTCATCGTTGTGAGCTGGGAGATAGAGATGGAAACCTTCATTATCTCTCGACCCTATCAAGACTCAATCTATCGGGAAGCTGCCGATGGCAATCAGTATGAAGTCCAGCAGTCAATAAATATAGATGAAATAATAGATTCCAACGAACTGCTATCGGAGGCTGCTTCAAGTTTTACGCTGGCGTTTCGTACCACGCTTGTAGAGTCCGATTGGGGTAAGGCTAAAAGTCTACCCGTATTCATCTTTGATTCCAATGCGCCAGGAAGACTTACTTGGAAATATTTAGATAGCTTCACTATTCATCAATCCGGGATCGGAATTGTTGAGCTCGGCTCTGATCGAAATGTAATCATAGCAACTCCGGTATCTAGTACCGTGGATCCAGCCAGGGATGGATGGAGCGGTACATACAATGATTACTTTGGTCCTTTTGGTGTTGCGGGCGCGACGGATTTTCATGCTGATGTCGGATGGAATTTCACTGGTTGGTCTGTGAATACGGATGGTGAAACTCTGGTGCTGCAGTCTCAACGACGAACGCTGGATTTCACTATTTCATCAGGTCCGTTTATTCAAACGGATCATCTCGTATTTGAATGGACGCCATTTCTTTTATTTAACGGCAAAGATAATATTGTGAATTTCGACTTTCTTAACGAATCGCAGCTTAGCGCTGTATTAGAAGTAGGGGTTGACTTGTATAATGCCCTTGACGGGAATGATCAGGTAACTTTACCAGGCGCTCTAGCTGCGGGTGATTTTGGCTTTCTGCGTTCCAACTGGTTCTATGCCGGCCTTGGCAACGACACAGTGGCTGGTACAGCTTACGATGACCGAATTATTGGTGACTCTGGGCGGGACTCCCTCGTCGGCGGCATTGGCAATGACACACTTGTTGGCGGAAACGCGCTCGGTGGAGAAGCGGGCGACGACACGCTGTCGGGCGATGCCGGCCGAGACCGCCTAGTCGGGAGTAGCGGCAATGACAGCCTAACCGGCGGGACTGAAAGCGACACGCTGTTCGGGTCGAGCGGTGACGATGTCCTAGACGGGCTCGACGCCCGCGGCGTCGGCGATCGACTCGCGGGCGGCGCTGGCAAGGACGTCTATCTCGTTGACGGGTCGGACACGATTGTCGGCTTCGAGGTCGGCGACACCATTCTCGTCTCGACGGCATGGAGCGCGTCGGCGCTCGCCATCTCCACTTATGGTGGCCAGGCCAGCATTTTCCTGTTCAATGCCAATGGTTTTGTTCCGACCGACGAGATCAGGATCATCGGCGACTTCAAAGCCAAGGATGTCACCTTCGGGCTCAACAACGTCGGCTTCGGCGCTACCTTCGGTCTGCGGTCGCCCGCGGCCGGTACTCCCGCTTCCGCATTCATCGACCCGGCCGCGGCACGAACATCCCTCGGCATAAAGATTGCTGATGCCGTCATCGAATTTGTAGTGGGTCAAGCGCTCAACAAGGCATGGGATAGTAGTGTAAAGAGCTACGTGTCGGCGAATATCGCCGAATTTTCGAAAGATGCGGCAGCCGAGTTCCTGTCAACTGCGCTGAAAATTAGCAAAGCTACGGCGATAGGAGCAGCCATTACGTTTAGCCGTGACATAGGTACGATTGTCGGTAAGGCGCTTCTGGGGGAGTACGATAATAACCGTGCCGAATTGGTGTCAGATCTGTTCTCTGCAACGGGGTTGCTCGGAGCTGGTACCGAGCTTGCCTTTAAACTCGGCGGTATCGTCTTCGATCATTTCCTCGATAACCTTCGCGACGGCTTCACGTCGCTGGTAAACGCAATTGCAGTCGGCAGCAGTGGCAACGACACGATCAACGAAGGCGACTTCATCTACGCGCGCGATGGCGATGACCTTGCGATCGGTGGCGTCGGGACGCAGTCCTTCAAGGGTGGCGACGGCGGTGGCAACGATACCTATGACGGCGGCGCTGACGCCGACATCGTCACATATCTCAGCGCGACACGTCCCGTTGAGGTGGACTTGCTTGGAGGCTTCGCGCGTGGCGCCGACATCGACCAGGACCGATTGATCAGGATCGAGGACGTGGTCGGTGGGCAGGCGGCCGATACGATTCGCGGCAACGGCTTCGCGAACAGGCTCGAAGGCGCAGGCGGAAACGATACGATCCGTGGGCTCGCGGGGCATGATACGTTGGATGGCGACGAAGGTGCCGACTTCCTAATCGGAGGCGCTGGCGATGACCTCTACTTCGTCGATCACGCGAATGATGTCGTGGTTGAGATCGCGAACGCCGGACGTGATACAGTCATCACTTCAATCAGCCATGCACTGAGGGCCGAAGTCGAAGTCCTGGAACTCATGGATGGCGCTCAGGACGGCATTGGTAATGCTGCGAACAATCTCCTGGTGGGCAGTAGCAATGCCAACAGGTTGTTCGGTTTTGCTGGTGATGATTCGGTTCTCGGTGGCAGCGGCGACGATACCATCAACGGCGGCATCGGTACCGATAGTATGTTCGGTGGCTTTGGCAATGATGTCTTCTTCGTAGACATCGCGTCGGAGCTTGTGATCGAGGCAGCAGACGAAGGAGCCGACGCGGTCTATACCACAGCGCCCGCGCTGATTCTTGCGGCGAATGTCGAGAACGTCTTTGCCACTGACCTTGCCGCTCACAGGCTGACTGGTAATGATTTGGCGAACTCTATGGCCGGCAACAAGGGAAACGATACACTCACCGGGGGCAACGGCAATGACACGTTGAACGGCGGCGCGGGCAGCGATCGGCTCGTGGGTGGCCTCGACGACGATACCTATGTCTCGGATAGCTCGGGCGATGTTGTCGTCGAAGGGGCAAATCAGGGCATTGATACAGTCCGAACAGGGCTCGCGACCTATACGTTAGCAACAAACGTTGAGAATCTGGTTGCCACCACCGCCACTGCCCACGGCTTCGTCGGCAATGGTTTGGACAATGCCATTACAGGGCACGGGGCTGCCGATGCGCTGAACGGACTGGCCGGCGTTGACACCCTCACTGGCGGTGCGGGTGCTGATACCCTCGATGGCGGGGTCGGCGATGACCGAATGGTCGGCGGCACCGCCAGCGACATCTACGTTGTCGATTCCACGTTGGACGTGGTTGTCGAACTGCTGAACCAGGGCATCGACACGGTGCGCACGGGGCTCGCGAGCTACGTGCTTGGCGCCAATGTCGAGACGCTCGTCGCCACCACTTCGACGGCACATAACTTCATCGGCAACGCGCTTGCGAATGGCATCACCGCTAATGCCGGCGCCGACACGCTGAACGGCGCGGCTGGCAATGACACACTCGATGGCGGAACAGGGATCGACCGGCTGGTCGGAGGACTGGGCGATGACCTGTTCATCGTCCAAACCGGCGACGTGATCGTGGAACTGCTTAACCAGGGCACCGACACGGTGATCGTCAGCAGCGGCGCGGCCTTCACCCTCGGGCTGAACATCGAGGGGCTGGTGCTCGGCGGCACGGTCGCGAACGGCACCGGTAACACGCTCGGCAACACCATCACCGGCAATGACGCGGCCAATGTGCTGCAGGGTCTCGCAGGGGCGGATATGGTGGCCGGCCAGGGCGGCAACGACATCCTGATCGGCGGCACGGGGCAGGACACGCTGACCGGCGGCGCGGGTGCGGACCAGTTCCGCCTGACCGGCCTCGCCGACAGCACAGTGGCAGCGCCGGATCTGATCACCGACTTCACCTTCGTCGTCGGCACGCTCGACCGCATCAGCCTGGCGCTGATCGACGCCAATACGACGCTGGCGGCCGACCAGTCCTTCACCTATCGAGGTGCGAACTTCACCGGCGCGGCGGGAGATCTGCGGGTGCAGTCGCTGGGCGGCGGGGTGTATGTCGCAGCCGGGGATGTGGACGGCAACTCGACGGCCGATTTCGCCATCGCCATCCAGTCCGCGACGGCACCGGGGCAGGCATGGTTTATCCTGTAGCTGGGCTCAGCGACGCTAGGCGCGACTAGGAGCGCCGAACGAGTGGAGACGGTTCGATCCCGGTAGCACTCCCTCCGCCAGTTTTCTTTCGGCGTCCTGCTCTCCGTCGCACCGACCCACGCGCTGAGTGGCAGGTTCTCTGGGGCTTTCAAGGCAGACCTGATGAACGATGACCGAAAGGCTCGTAGTCGTTGTGCGCCACGCCGAACGCAACGATCAGCGCAAGCCATTTCTTTGAGGTTCTCTGACGTCGATCTCACAGCCACGGGGCGGCGCGGATGGTTGTTTCCGGGCGAGCGTCGTGTCTCTGTTGTCCATGGCCGCTGGCCACTCATGCACGCTCAAGCCGGCAGGAGTGGTCGGAGTGAGAGCGCTGCTGTGGGGCTCCACGCGCCCGGAAGGCTGTCGATGCAGCGAGACAAAGGGACGCACAGAGCGATGTGTTCACGAGCCGCTACGCCGCATGGCGCGTCTGCCTCCTTCAAGTTCAATCAGCACGGGCAGCAGCTTTGCGCGTCCCATGGCTGCCCTGCGAACCTGTTTCAGCAACGAGCAGAAGGGGTGCATGTTAGCCGCAAGGTTGAGGGGTAGTCGGAGTTGGGATAGCAACTCAGCCTCAGCCTTCCATGGATCCGATATTGGGATCGGCGCCACCGTTGCGCGGGCACGCATCCACTCATCCGGACGCTGCTCACCCCGATGACCGAACGTCATCCGTTTGCCGCTGCCGACTCGCCTTAGGTGAATGCCGAGCAAGCAACCCAATGTTCGACGAAGTGTTGACCTCTCTGCATTCCTGAGATGGTCCCTCATGCGTGCGCGGAGATGGCGCTTCTCCCCGTTCTGAGCCGGGCGCCGCGCAGCTGATGGCGCGATCCCGATGTAGAGCAGGTGACCAAACTTTGAATGGCGCATACGCGTCTGTAGGAACTTCAGGCGGCGCCTCGTCGAAGAACCACCCATAGATCCCAGCCAGAGTCGGGATGAGTTCAGGCTTCGTAGTGGAAGCGCCAACGCTGTGATGATCACCGAATTGCCGAAGCCGATGCAGGATTTCCGCGACCATATTCGCTAGCCCGCCGCCTGTTCGATCTGCCCGATGCTACCGCTCATGCGTCGCCTCCTCAGGTGCTATCGAGTTCAAGCACTGAGTCAGAACAAGGACGCAGCGAAGACCCCTGTCGGCGTGGCCAGAAGATCTTGGGGCTTGTCTCCGCCGAGCGTCCACCAGGAACTCCGCCCAGTGATGGCGCTTCGGGTCAAAAGCTGGCCATTAGGCATTTCGAGAACCGAGACGATCACTTCAATCCGGTCGGGCAGGCCGGACCACTCAGTGGCGCGGTCTTCCCAATGGGTAATGAGCGGGAAGACTAGGTAGTCGGCCTGAGCGGCGCGCGCTGCCGCGAAAGCAGCATCCTGAGAGACGGCGGCACCGCCCAAGTCCACGCGTGCTGCATGTTCCATCAATGCCGGTTGGAGGGCGCGTGCGGTGGAATCGCCGGAGCCAGCGTAGGTGGTCTCTCCGTATCGGCCATCCGGCGGCACCGTAACCAAGAACCTGCGATTGCGGTCGAGGCGCGATTGCTGAGCCGTGAGGGTCGTTGCCTGCTGCGCACTGCCGCACCCGGCGACGAGAGCGGCTGCGGCCAGTGGAGCGATGCGACGGGAAAGAAGTTGGACGGGAGCCGGCACTACGTCGAATCCTGATCCGAGACAGGTTCGGCGCAGTATTGCAATGGCGCGCTTGGGAGTGAAGTCGCCGAACCTTGCTCACTACGGCTTTGAGGAGAAGGACCATCGGCGGGCAGAAGTTGCCCAATCAGCGCGCGTGTCGCGCCCCGGTGCACGACCGTGGCAGTGTGCGCGGCAGTCGGACAGAACCGGTGGCCAATCCTCGGCTTCGGTCGGGGTCCAGAGAATTACCGTTCCCGGTTCCCATCGCTGCGCGTTAGGGATTCAAACCGAGAAACCCGACCCCGATGCTCAGCTGCGTTGTCGCGGGGGGGGGGCGGGGGATATGGCTTAGGGCGGCGACTGCGCGGCTTTGTCTGCTCGGAACGGTACGGTACGCAAGCGCCGACGGCCGCATGGCTGCTCAGCATTCACGAAGGTGGTCGATTGGGGGCGCTGGCCACCAACCCTCCACCTGCCCCCAGGGTGATGCCAGCGGGGGGGGGGCTAGAGGCACCGAGCTCGTCATTGAACGAGATCCGGCAGCTTGCGTCGGGCAGTGGCTGGTCTAGGCCGCGCGATAGAGCCGGTACGCCAGAGTCGGCGCGGCCGCAGTTGCCATTGCTTGCTTCCCTTGACGGCATTCGATCAACCCCATAGTGGCCATACCAGCATCAAGAGAGCTCGGGCAGCCTGTCCGCGCCGCCAACCGGCCCTCCGTCCGGTGGCTCCCAGTTCGGGGATGCGGCCCTCTCGGGCAAAGGAGGCTTTCCATGGCCAAGTCGAAAGTCGTCCCGGCACACGTTCGGTGCCTGGATCTTTGGCGCTCTTGTCAGGTGGAGCCAGCAGTCGTCAGCGGGAAAGTCGTATGGCGTGTCGTGGCAACGCGCCCTGAGTCATCGTCCAAGGGTGGCATCTCGGGCTGGCGTGTGGCGCGTGACTTCACGACGCGGATCGAGGCGTGGAGCGCGGTGACGGAGGCGAACAATCCACCGAGGGATAAGCGTGGGCGGATCCGTCCGTGGAGGACTGAGGTGTGGATCCAGACCACGGATGAGATGACCCTGCAGCCGCGCGAAGTGCCCCCGCCACGAACCCGGATGCGGATGCCGAAACCACGATCGGCGTCCGCTGCCAGGCCATCGTGTCCTGAGGTAGAGGCGCTTGGTGTATCCCTGGCCGAGCGCGGCGGCGTGTGGTCATTCACCGGGCTCTGGCGTGGGACCGAGCGCGTGCCGGCTCGCCTGAAGTCCGATCTTTATGGTGCGTTCTGGGATCTGCGAACCGGCATCGGCGGCCGGACGCGCGTTCCGGCCGGGCCGCGATCACGTGTCCAGCGGGAGCTCGGGCTTCACGAGCGCGAGGAGATTGCGCCCGGCGTCGTGAAGACGCGCAGGACGAAAAGCGACGGCGCTGGCTTCGTCATCCGCGCCTGGGTCGCGCGGGCGGGATGCAAGTGGGGGACCGACGCGGTGCCCGTGGATGACGACGCAGCAGACGGCGCGGGGTGATTGGCTGCGGGTAGGGCGGGGGGAGGTCACCGGCTGCTGGTTTCCAGCGCAGGCGGCGCTTGCTCAACCGACGCGAACAGGGAGCGGGCGGATTTTTGGCCGGGGTTCGTTTGGAGATGTCGATCCCCCGCCACTCCACTCGCCCCCCGCCCGGGGCACCCCGGGGGGGGGGGGGGGGATGACGGACCTGCCCTGGGGTCAGCTCCCTCCCTCCAAACCGGGGCTTGGGATCCGCGCGCGGCCGTTCGAGGCGCTGCGTCCTCGCAATGACCGCGATAGAAGGGGGTTAAGCGAGGGGGTTGCGCTCATCATTGCGAAGAACGCCTCAGATATACGCCAATTCGGCGATCTATGTGGCGTCCTGTATGGACGCCTACTGCCTTCTGCGGCGAACTGGGGCCGGAAGCCGGGCTTCAGTCGAGCGGATTGTCCTCGTAGTCCTCGGCGACTTGGTTGTCGTCGACGAACTCGCTCTGCCCTTCGCATGCAACCAGTTCAACGTTCGTCGCCTTGCCGTCGATCACGAGGGATCCATCGGTCGATACCCGGCAGCTGCTCACCACCTCGAGCAGGACGAGCAACTCATCACGCGTCAGACCGTCGAGAGCGGAGACGTGGACGTGATCCATTCGCGTTGGCGCGTAGGTGCCTGCGATCTTCGACACCTCGGACAAGGCGGTTGCAATCGCGCGCCGATCCCGCGCGTTGTGGGCATCCTGGATGAGCTCGTGCAGCACCGCCATGCTCCAGGCTTTCACTCCGTCGCGCCCTGCTCGAGCGAGGTCGATCCTCGGAAGCGGAGTCGGTGGGTCAATGGCGAGGACAGCACTGGGTGCTGTTCGAGACGTGCTGGTGCTGGAAGGTGCCCGCTCTTGCGGGCTCAGCTCCTTGGCAACGACAGCGCGCGAGGGCGACGGAGCGACCTGGGCAACCGCAGCAGCGCGGGCGACCGGCTGCACCACGGGCGGCGCCGGCGGAACCAGCGGCCAGGTCTTCCGAGGCGCAGGACGTGCCGCGGTGACCTGCAGTTCCGCGATGCGCTGCTGCACCTCTGGGCGCTTTGCCATTTGTGCCGCCTTGGACGCGGCTGTCGTACTCGAGAAGCCGGAAGCCCGGCAGGCGGAAGCAGCCGACAGGCCAGACACAAGCAACGATGCAAAGGTCTCCAGGCGTTGATCGTAGAGCGCGGGCATATCCGGCGGGACCCTTCCGTGTGTGGTAATATAATACCACATAGTCGAGCCGCCGAACACAGAGTTCTCGATAACAGTAGGTAGGTGAGTGGGTAGGTGGGTTGGTCCGCGACACCCACCCACCGACGGTCGGGCATGACCGGCGAGACGGGATCGCGCCGCGCTCTGACGGATGGGACGGCGATCTGCCCAGTTCGGCGATCGCATCAATGGTCCGAACTGCCCACAGGTCGGATTATCTCGGCCATTTCGGCTCATTCAACGAGCGGCGCCTTGGCCGACGCGCATATTTTCGGGGCTTTGGGGTGGGTGCCAACGTCCACGTCGGGGAGGCGCGGTGGCAGTCCAGTGCGGACCCACACGGGAAGGGCTGAGACTGTCTGGCTGTCGGAATTGCCGCCCTGAACCGCGGGAGCGCGCGCGCCGCGCGCTTTTCGGTTCCTCATACCGTCGGGCGCCGCGGCAGACACACTGTCGCTGAGGCCGGATTGAGGCCGGACATCGACGATCGGGTGGCCTCAATGTATCCCAAGGAATACCTGGCGTTCAGCTGATTTGAGGCCATGAGGCTGGGAGTATGTTTCACGCATATACGATGGGGGGCGGCAAGTATGACCGTGCTTGTCGCTCTCGCGCGCCCGCCGCGAGGACAGACGCGCGGGGTTTGGGAAACGCAGATCGACCGTGGCCTCAGCCTCAAATAAGGCTGAAACCCCCAGAAAACCTGGCATACGTGATGGAGGGACGCGGCCTCAACTGTGGCCAGGCTCGGCCTCAACCCGGCCCACAGTGTGCTGAAGCAACACGTTGAGGCACGTCAGTGCCGGATTGGGATGGTGCAAGGTCCATTGCGGGGCCGAAGGCTCGCGGAGCAATCGCTGCTCCTGCTGCTCGATTGGCTGCATGCCATGAGGTTGACGCAGGAAGCCGCGCGCCACGCGCCTAGCCTCCCCGAGATGTCAGGATGGAATTCGCCACCAGCACCGCGGAACGCGGCGACCGGCCGATCTGCTTCAATGGAGAGAGGATGCGCTGCTCGCCTTCGGCAACGGTGATGGCGCCGCATGGCCGCTGTCCGTCGCGGCAGCCTCGTCGGCATTGAGGATCTTCGTCCTCAATGGCGATCCATGCAGCGCGATGCTCAGTCCATGGGGCTCTCTTCTTCCTTCTGTCCAGCGACGTTCGCCGGAGCGCCGTAGATCCCCCCGCGCTCCCGCTGTTCAGTCAGCCACCGGCGGAAGCGTCGACCCCTTGCACCCGACTTATCGTCCGCGATCGGGGCATGCTGTCGCATCTGCAGCCCCTGCCTCGAGAGCCACACCCTTTCGTCATAGGCGAAGTCCAGCGCGCCGCCACGCCGGAACTTCAGCCGCACGACGTCCCATCCAAGCGCCACCAGCGCGCGCCTGATGTTCGTCACCGCAAAGGCATCCCTCGCGGGGTCTAGGCCGAACTCCAGCGCCATGTCGTACAGCTTCGATGAGGGCACGACCATCAAAGGTGCGGACCTCCGGTTCCAGGCCGCGATGCGACCTGCCTGCGATAGCTTTGGCGCTTCGCAAACCCAACGCCGAACGGTTTCTTCGAGACCAGTCTTCACACGGCGGTCTTCGGCTGACGCGGACAGAGCATCTCGCAGTTCGCCGTCGGCGCTGTTGTCGGGGGCATCCTGCTCAACCCAGTACCTCTCGCCGGCGCGGTAGCGCGCGACCGCCTCGGCCCAGAGCTGGTCTCTCTCCTCCAGCAGCAGGTCGGTGTCGATCCGCTTCACCTGGACCACGACGAAGCGTCTCGATCCGGTAGAATCCGCAAGAAAGCCACCGCCATCGTCATTGACGGTGCAGACCAGGATACCTCGCCTCACCATCAGTCCAGGCAGACGCCCATAAGGAACGCGGATCCGATCCTGAGGCGTGGTGATGAACTGCTTGATGGCGGTCACGTCCGACCGCTTCAAGGACGCGCCCTCGGAGATGTCGGTGAACCACGCCTGGTGCATGTTCATGAGGTTGTCCTTGTCCGAAAGGTTCCCCGTCACGCTTTCGTTGTGCCACCGGGAGCTTCGCGCGAGGATGCGGATAGCTGCGGACTTGCGCCCGCCCTGATCCCCAGCCAATACCAGCACGGTGTCGAGCCTCGCGGCTTCCATGGCGGTGCTCTCGGCCGGAACCAGCGCGCGTGCGACGGCGCCGATCATCGTCATGGACAATGCCTTCTGACCAACCGGACCGGATTCTGCGCCACCGTGCCGTACGAGCCAACCATCCAGCCTTGGCATTCCATCCCACATGTTCCGCGCCTCCAGACGATGGAGGTAGTCCACAACGGGATCGGCGATTGTCGTGTTCGCCATCCAGCGCACGGCCTCGAGCATGACGTCCTGCGACACCATGACGCCCTGTTCCTGCGCCCAACCGACGGCAGAGTTCGTGATATCGTCTGTCCAGACCCAGACTGGCACATCAGTCAACGGTTCGATGAACGTCGGCTTCAGAGTACCAAGCCGGAGCGCCTTCCACGCCTCGCTCCCGCGCCTGACCCGCGACAGCAGGATGTCGCCCGTCCGGGTGTCGCGCGTTAGCCGAGGGCCATCCTTGGTGGCATCCAGCCGCAGCCCGTTTCGAAGAACGTTTACCGCGTTGTGCTGATTTGACTTCCGCTGGGCGTTGCCGGGGAGCAGCCAGTTCACACGAGGCGCATCATCTGGCTCGGGATCGCCGCCGTACCGTGCAGTGCTCGCGACGCCGCTGACCGCCTCCTGATCATCACTCATGGGCGGCTGACAAACAGGATGCTCGCCCATGGCCCCGCGGCGGGCTTCCTCGGACCTCGTCCGATCCTCGGCAAGGACGAGCCGGATGCGCTCGGCATTCGAGCCCGCTGCCTCCCAGAAGGCGGCGAGCGCGTCCGTGAGACCAAGAACAAGGCCGTCGCGCTCCAGCCCCGAGGTGATAGCGTCCTCAGCCTCAATCAGCGTCATGATCGCATTCAAGTTTAGCAGGCTACCTTGTGCGTCGAGCCCGCCGTCCGCCATCTCGATCCGAAGACTGTGTGTCAGACCCTTCAAATTCTCGATGACGTGCTGTCCAATTTCCCAACCAAAGATATCCCGGCGCGTGACACCGCATCCCGCCAGCGCCTTGTCCACCTCGGCTCGCGTCGCGCTGGGCAGCAGGCGCCAGAACATCTGTCCGATCGCACCGCCAACTGTTTCGACTATTTCGAACCGCGTCGGTTCGGTGCCGAGCGTCCTGGTCAGCAAGGCCACACAATCATCCGCCCGCCGGCGAAGGTCCTCCGCTGACCAGCCGAGCTCGAACCGCCGCCCGCCATGCGCCTGCGAGAAAATCGACGGGCAGCGCCCATCACCACCATCCATCACAGCCACGTTTTTGGTTGCGCCCCGATAGTCAGGCTCGATTGGATCGAGCAACTTTACGCGCCAGCCATCACCGTGCTTGCGAAGAAACTTATCCGGGTTGGCCAGGACATCGGCCACCGGCACAGAGGTGTCAGGGTTCAGCCAAATCAACGCCTCGCCATCGAGCTCCCGCCGCTCCCGGCCCGCGAGGCGGCGGTCTACCTCCGCCGGCGTTGCGCCGCGTGCAAGCAGACGTTGCCGTTCGGGTTCGCGGTGAGCCGCCTTTAGCTTAGTGATCTCCGCGGCCAGCTTTTCCCGCAGGTTGCGTTCGATCTCCTTCAGCCGAACTTCTTCCGCCTCCGTGAGCGCTGGCGGCATCATCGTCGCGATGTTGAGGCGGCCTTGCGCGGGATTGACCAGCACTGGAATGCGCGCGCCTTCCTGTTGCTCCAGCCCTGCGCCAAGCGCGGCAGGGCCGCTGTACCAAATGCGTTCCCCTCTGCCAGAAGCGGCGAGATCGAACAGCGAGCGCACCTCCGTGTCGCCCGCCTTGCTGATGAACAACCAGCCCCACCCGGCAAGAATCAAACGCTGATGGAGGCGCCGAAAGAACTTCACCGCGTTGACACTGCCGTCTCCCGGATCGTCGCAGATCATCCAGACATGGAGCGACCGGCTGTCACGCAACACCGCCTTCGTCTCGGCATCCAGAATGCCGCAGGACGACGACGGCACGACCAGCATCTCCACCGAGCGCAGTGCAGGGCATGCGGCCGTCACAACGGCGATAACCCCTCCGGCGGCCTCCAGACGCGCCTGAAACGTCGCATCAAGAAAGCCCGCGTCATGGTCGCCACCCACGAGGGCCGGTGCACCATCAACATAACCCAGATCGGCCTTCGTCCGGGTGATATGGCGCGCGAGAGCGGCAGCCTTCTCGCCCTTGGCGGCGACGTTGACCATGGCCGCCTTTGTACGGATCCATGCCTCCTCGCCCACATCCGGCTTCACGATCCGACCGGCAACAATGAGGTCACCTTCGCTAAGATCAGCAAGGATCGGCGCGAGATCCGCAATGGCGTCAATTCTTGTCCTGGTCGCCTTGCCGCCCGCGAGCCGGGCGGGCGGAAGTTGCACCAACTCGCCGCCCGCGCTCAGTTCATATGCCTTGCTCTGACGAACCCTGGTGCGAATGACGGTGAACTCGACCGCTTGCCGGCTGCGAGCCGCGCCGCGGTCGGTCGATGCGGAGGGCACGGAGGTTTTTAGGGCGTCACCCCGCTCGGCAGCAGGCGCTTGATCATCGGCCATGGCTTCGCCCCTTCAGCAGCTGCAGCTGTGAGCAAGAATGGAACCTCGCACTTCAATGACGTCCAACACGCAGTCCGAGGACGGTCACGATGATCGCCTCCGGTTGGTAGTTTGCGCGGCGCGAACCATGCGACCGTTCCGAACAGCCGCCTGCACCTCTGCCTGGCGTGTGGCGATGCCTTCGGTAACGACACGATGCAGGTCGGCATAGACAATCAGGGACCGGCGCCCGACCCGGGAGATTCGCAGACGTCCCTTCGCGATAAGGTCGTAGATAGCGGTGCGGGGAATTCCGCTCGTCGCGATCGCGTCCGCGATGGTCAGACTGATCGGCGTGCAGATCTTCCTAGTCGGCCGCGAGAGCTGCCGCGCGTCTTTCGCTTGCGCCGCGGGAATGGCGCTTTCGCGCCGATCGCTGGATGTCATCTTTGCCTCGTTGGATGTCCGAGGCTCAACCATCTAGCCTGAAATTTTGGCCGGTCGGCTGGGCGAGCGGCCAACTTTTTTAGGAGGGTCCGCCGTTATCGGTTCCCGCGATCGCGCACACCCGGAGTTGTGTCAGCTCGGCTGCTTCGCCGCGAGCGCCCGCCGCACCTTGGAGCGAGACCAGCTGTGTTTCCTTCTCGCCCGCTCGTATCTCGCACTGTCGGTGGGGAGGCGCTGCGTCGATTCCAGATTCCAGAATTCCCGGATGCGCTCATATTCCTTCTGCGCCGCCGCCGATCGCTTTGCATTCTTAAGCTCTGCCCCGACCCGGCCTCCGGCGTAGGTCGGCGCCGCCAACGCGTTTGCCGTTGCGCGGATGGTTTCGAGGACGACGTCCTGCAATGCCTGCTCTGGCGTCTTGGTGTTCTGAAGAATGGAGAGGTTTCCACCAACAATCGCCGCATGGATGTCGTCGAGCATATTGTCGAGCCGTGGGTCGTCGCCCAGCAGCAACTTGAGCGAGGCGGGTACGCCTACGAGGCGCAGATGGGTGCGGAGCCAGCGACGTGTTATTGCACGCTCATCATCGACAATCGCCGCTTCGTACGCTTCTTCCTCCGGGGTGTAGTCGTTGGTTTCATTGTCGCCCGCCAGGATCCTATTCGCTTCGGCGCGGAGGACGGTGGGATCGCGGTCGATGTGCTCAACCAAATCCGGAGCGACGCGCTTCACCTGTTCGGGGCTGAACTTGGGTCCCAGGACATCAGCCAGACGAGCCAGAGTACGGCGAGAGACCGCCGTCACGACGCCAGTTCCTTTGCCAAAACAGGCGCAATAAAGGCGCACCAACGGTCAATCACTTCCCGGCGCCGATCCAGCAGATCCGTGCGCGCATACGCCTGCTCGACCGCGCTGCCGATCCTGTGCGCCAGGGACATCTCGGCGAGGTCCCGCGGCACACCATGATCACCGCACCACGACCGGAAGGAGGTGCGGAAGCCGTGCGGCGTGATCCGCGTCTTGTCCTCATCCACCCAACCCAGCCCGCCGCGCTTGGTCGCTAGATCCTGCATCCGCAGGACCACAGCGAGCAGGCTCATGTCGCTGTATGGCGCGCCCTTCGGATTGGGAAACACGAGCCCCCGCGCCGGCTTGTTCCCATCCTCGGGCAGCAGGCTGGTCAGCAACGCAATAGCAGCCGGAGCAAGCGGGATCCTGTGGGCAGTGCGCGCCTTCATGCGCGCTGCCGAAATCTTCCATACGCGAGCCACGAGATCGATCTCGGACCAATCCGCGCCGCGCGCCTCGCCGCTGCGGCAGGCGGTGAGTATACAGAGGTGAAGGCATGTCGCGGCAGCGCCAGGCTGCTGCCGGAGCGCGGTCAGGAAGGCCGGCACGCGCCGCCAGGGAAGGGCAGGGTGGTGCCGCGTCGTGTGAAGCGTGCTCGGCTTCGCCAATAGCGGGCGGAGGCCGCCCTTCCAGGCCGCGGGGTTCGCCCCGCTCATCCAGCGCGCCGCGATGGCGAATTCAAACACTGCCTCCAGCCGGCCGCGCACCTTCTGGGCCAATACCGGGGTCGTCGTCCAAATCGAGGACAGGGTGTCGCGCACATCCTCCAGGGTGATGCCAGCCACCGGACGATCGATGAGTGCAGCGGCGTGCTTTTCGATGGAGGCGCGGAACACCGGTTCCGTCTTCGCGTTCTTCCAGGCGCCCGAGTGCGCGGCGAGGTAGCCAGCCAGCGCGGCGCGCAGGGTCCGCTCTTGCGCCACTGCGGCTGCCGCCTTCGCACCCTGACGAGCAACCACCGGATCCGCGCCGGTGCGGACCTGCTCCTGCGCCGCCTCAGCACGGCGCCTGGCCTCGCCGATGCCCACCTCCGGATATGTCCCGTGCCCAATCTCACGGACCTTGCCGCCCGGTACACGCAGCCGTTGCGCCCACGCGCGTGACCCGCTTTCGCGGACCACCAGGTACAGGCCGGTGCCCTTGCCGTCGTGGTGCTTGCCGGGCTCGAGGAAGCCCCTCAGCCGCGCGTCCGTCAGCCCCTGAACTTTCGCCATCCGTAGCCCCCGTTTCCCGCCCCCGCGCCGAGGGGGTTGCCCCTCGAACTGAGGGGGTTCGACCCCCTCACACGCACCGGCTGCAGTCGGATCGAACCGAACAGAACGGGACGCTGAGGGGGTGCAATGCGAATACTAATTACAGCCAAATGGCCGCTTAGAGAAGCCTCTTCTGGACGGACTGGCACAGAACGGGACGCCAAATCGATCGAGCTTCGCCGAGTAAATGGCATCCGTAGGGGACGCCAATGTTTTCAACAGCTTAGGGCGTATCCAACCGGCAGGGTCCAATGCGGGGTCCAATATCGATTCTGCGTCTCTCGTTGTTTTTGGTTCGTTCTTCTTCGTCCTGCATTAGTCGCCCGATGGATCAGGAATGCCGGCAGGATCGGATCAGGCCGGAACCTCTCCAACGATCTCTCCAACTTCCCATCCTGATCGATCGTGCTCGCGATCGCGCGGTCTATGGCCGGCATTGATCATGTTCCAACGTCCGTGTGCCGATATGCCGGCGGGAACCTAGCCCCACGGGCAGGGTCCAAAACGCCCCCTCGACCTTCGTGGCTTGCACGCCCGGCTACGAGGCGGCCTGTCCCGAAATCGAATTTCCCCGCTGTCGCACGTGGATGCCCCGCGCCGTCGCTGGGCGGCGTTTGCAGGCCTCGCCCCAAATCCTACGCGGCGGGGCTCCAGCCGCAGTGTCAGCCGTGCGGCTCACCCGTACCAGGGCATCGTGAATGGCACTCCAACGTCGCTCGCCGGTGTGATCAACCCGGCGGGCTTCCTTTGTCCTGCCTGGAGTTCTGCGAACCGGCCGGCCGGTTGGCGCACCGGCACCACCGCTACATGCCCTGCGCCCTTGCCCTCCGCTGCGACCGCCCCATCTCTTGCGCGATCTGCGCCGAAGAGCGCCGGAACGCGCCGGCGGCGTCCGACTTGACGGTGATGTCCACCGGTGCCGCTGGCCACGTGCGGCGGCGTACCACCAGATGCCCTGCCGCCAACTGCGCTCACCGCTGGTGATCGTCCCGGCCATCCGATTGCGTCGCTAGGCAACTCCGTTGAACTCGCCGCGTTCATGCCCCGAAGCGTTCCGATTCTAGCCATGGCCAAGGCCGGGCGAGGAGGATGCGATGAAGCGCGAGGCCTGGATTCTTGCAGCGCCCCTTCTAGTCGCGCTGGGAGCCTGCGGCACCAATCGGACCGACAGGGTGACCGGTGGTGCTGCTGCCGGGGCGGCGACGGGTGCGGGCATCGGGGCATTCGGTGGACCGCCTGGCGCGCTGGCCGGGGCCGCTATTGGCGGCGGCGTGGGCGCGATGACCGGGGCGGTCACAGAGTCGCGCGACGTCAACCTCGGCCGACCGCCCTGGAGCAACCCGGAAGTGCGAACGCCGATGGATAGCAACCGGCCTCGCCCCCGCACCAGCAGTCAGCCTCGTGACGAGCGCGACCGCGCCTATATGGGCGGCGGTATGATCGTGGAGCGGCCTCCGCCGGCTCCGTTACCGACACCGTAGTGCGTTGTGCCACAGGCTCGCTATAGGCGCCGGCGGCGCACGGGGATGTCAGACGCTTGGCTTGTCACTATCGCGATTGCGGTCGTCTTCATTTCGGTCTGGCTCGTGTTCATGATTGCAAGGTGAGACGCCAATGCGCGGGGGCGTTGCCGCGCCGCCCGCAGCGCCGCCGCATGCCACCGGGAAACCCCCACCGCTCAACCATCGTCAGTTCCGCGCGGTGCAGGTTCTGTGCGATCTCCCACAACCGCGCATCGGCTTCGACGCCGTCGCAATGGATTGCGTCGATCTGCTCCCAGTCGAGAGCCTGAGCATCTGTGCGACAGGTCATCGCGCGCGGCGCCGCCAGCGGCGAAAATGTGGCCGAAGGGGGTGGAAGGGAGTTCGGCATGCGTGTCGGGTTCGGTGGCAATGCGACGTTCAACAGGGCCTCGCCATCCAGTCACAGGCGCTGCGTCGCGCGGATCGTGGCGGATTACGTCGCCAATGCGCCGTCCCGCCCGGCGCGTATCCTCGATGTCGGCGGTACGGCGCGGGGTTTCTGCGCGGCGGGTATCGATGATCTGCCGGCCGATGCGGTGGTGGTGATCGCCAATCCCGAGCCAGGCGTAGGAGCAGACTACGACTATGTTGCGGACATCCCGGCGGGAGTGGAGGGCTTCGACCTCGCCATGCTGTTCGGCGTGATGATGTACCTGCCGCCCGATGATCTGGTCGGTCTTCTTGGTGATATTCGCCAGAGATTGCGCGGCAGCGGCACGCTGCTGGTGGCCGAGCCCGACCCGGAAGGCGTGATCGGGCGTGTCGAGGTCGTCGCCAAGACGGTCTATTCAGCGGTGAAGAGCCTCTGGAGCCCAACCGAGTTCCATTTCCACACCGCTGCCGATACCCGGCGCATGCTGACCGAGGCTGGCTTCACGCGCATCGACGACCGGCAGGACCTGACTCCGAATGCCATGGGCGTGCTTCCGCCGCCGATCCCGCCCTACTTCGTCATCGCCGCCGGGGCGTGACGGCTCGCCAATAGCTTGCTGGAGAGCGCCCTAAATAAGATCAGCGCCGGCATTCCGGCCCCTTCCGCTTCGTGAAGGCGACACAGGTTCGCTGCAAGTCCGGCAAAGAAGGAGCGTCTCGCAGCGTCCCTGGCAGGCTTCCCGATTCATATGCTGCCGGACTGCTACTGCCCTGGATCAAGACGGGCGTTGAGCGACATCGCGGATTGCGAACCTCCCTACCTTGCGGTCGCCCGCCGGGCCGCGCTTCAGCCGCTCCAGCCGAAACGGTGGAAGGCGGCGCGGCCCTGTTCGCTCAGCAGGAAGGCCTCGAAGCGCCGGACCTCCGGGCGCCCGGCGCCACTGCGCGACAGCACCGAACCGGCCGAGCGCCAGATGCGGAAGGGTTCCTCGATCTCGACGAGCGCGGCGTACTCGGGTGCCGCGAGCTGCCAGTGGTTCCACACCAGCCAGACGTCATAGGCGTCGGGCTTGCTGCGCCATTCCTGCTGCGCGGCGCCGGTGTTCGGCGCGATGGCGACGATGCGCTCGCGCATCGCGCGCAGGAGGCCGATGTCGCCGGTCCGCCCGGCGATGTCCTCGTAGAGCGCAACCTGGCCCGCGCCGGCGGTCGCGAGGATGCGGGCCTCCGCCGGCGCCCGCGAAAGCACGTCGCGCAGCCCGGTGTAGCCGCGCGGATTGCCTGGTCGCACCAGCAGGGCCGAGGGGCGGAGATAAAGCGTCTTGCGCGTGGCGAGGTCGAGCGCGTCGCGGAAGCGCTCGATGAACTCGTCCATCATGTATTCGGCACCGGAGAAGACGAGATCCGCCTCGGTCGCGATGCGGCTGGCCCATTGTGGCGTCGGGCCGGCAACGATCTCGACCGGAGTGCCCTCGGCGGCGCGGAAGGCCTCGGCCGCGACGCGCATGGCTGGGGCCGGGCCGCCCGGGCCGAAGCAGCGGATCGGCGTCGCCGCCTGCGCTCTTGCGAGGCTTGGCAAGGCCGCCGTGGCCAGCAGCAGGGCGCCGCGGGAGAGGAGGAGGCGGCGCCCGGGGGCGGCCTTGGCATGCGTCATCATGGTTTCCTTGCGTGGGGGCCGCGTTGAGCGGGAGCGCGGCACAGATGTGGGACGTCAGCGCGCGGTGGTTATTCCGCACCGCACTACAGGTGGGGCGCTTCTTGCGCCGGCAGCACGGATTGCCGGTGGACCAGTTCCGCCACGCGCAGCAACTGCGCGCGGTCGAGGCCTTCGGCCGCAACGGCATGGCCGAAGCCACGATCTACCCACCAGAAGGCCGAGACGCCCTGGCGCGCATCGCCGGCGAAGCGGAACTCGGTGCCGAGGCCGCCGGCCTCGTCAATCCGCAGATAGACCGAGAGGCGCTGTCCTTCGGCATTCTCGTACATCAACTGCGCCGCAGGCTGGCCCGCCACGCCCGGCAACAGACGCCCGCCGATCAGCGCGTAGCCCAGCGGCGCCAGCGCCGGTGGCCGCAAGGGACGGCCGAGGCGGTTGGACAGCCAGCGGACCAGCAGCGCCTCCTCGGCCGCGCCGATCTCGACCGGGCGGCGTAGGTCGGCGGCGAAGAGGTGATGGGCGGCCAGCGCCTCCCGCACCATCGGCCGCAGTGCTGCGGGCGCCGCGACCGGCGCTGCCTCCGATCGCAGGCCGTTCGCTGTCCAGCCGAGGCCGCCACCGAGGAGGAGGCAGCCCAGCGCCGCGGCGAGGCCGACGTGGAGGCGATGCCGCGCGCGGCGACGCGCATCGACCAGCGTCGCCACGCGCAGCGCCGGCGGTACCGTCTCGGCGAAGCGCGGGCGCAGCGCCGCGCGCAGCGCGTCGCGCTCGGTGGCCATTGCGTGCATCAGCGCGGCGTCCTCGGGGTGGGCAGCGAGCCAGGTATCGATCTCTGCACGGCGGCCGGGCGGCAGGCGGTCGTCGACCCAGGCCTGGCGCTCGGCCTCGTCGAAGGGGGGCTGGGACATCATTTTACCCTCCTCAGTGGCGGGACGGGGGCGGCGTCGCCGTCCATCAGCCGGTGGAGCCGCGCGCGGCCGCGCGCCAGGCGGGACATCACGGTGCCTATCGGCGCGCCGGTCAGCCGCGCCACCTCCTCGTAGGAAAGATCCTCGACGCCGACGAGCAGCAGGGCGGTGCGCTGCTCCTCCGGCAGGGCATCGAGGGCGGCCAGCGCGTCCCGCCAGACCAGGCCGGCCTCGGCGGCATTGCTGCCTGCGGCGGGCAGGTCGGTCGCGGCCTCGATCGGCTCGGCATGCCCGCGGCGCGCGGTGGCGCGGCGCGTGTCGATGAAACGGTTGTAGAGGATGGTGAAGAGCCAGGCCTTGGTCGTGCTCTGCGGGCGGTGCTGGTGCCAGCGGGCAATGGCGCGCTCCAGGCAATCCTGGACCAGGTCGTCGGCTTCCGCAGCGTCGCGCAGCAGCGACCAGGCGAAACGACGCAGCGCCGGGATATGCGGCTCGATCTGCGCGGCCAGTTCGCGCACGGGGTCGTCGCGCCTCATCGCTGGTGGTGCCGGGGGCGGACGCGGACGGTCATGCGGCAGGCTCCTCCTCCGGCCGAGGTGGATCGGACCGGTCATCGTGAGACGTCCCGACTGCGCGTCTATTCCCAGGGGGGTGGCGAATTCCGGGCCGCTGCCCACGCCGAGCCCCTGCTTGATCCGCACCAACGTGCCGGTTCGCCCTGGCGGACGGATTCTGCATCCAGCCCCGGTGCGGAATGCGCGGGCCATGTATGGGCCCAGGCTTCGTTGAGACCCCGTGACGGGAGGCCGTTCCGTATGCCGATCGACGGATTCACACGGCAGAGTCTGGCCGCCAGACGCCTGTCAAGCAAGGACGTGTTGGCGACGCTGACGGACGGAACTGTGCGTCCGGCCGTGCCCGAGGCGTGGCCAAGCGGGCCGCGCCGGGCTACGTCGCACGAACCGGTGAACGCGATCCGCCAGGCTCGCGCGCGCGGCCCGCACCGCTTCCAGCGGACTCGTCAGCCGTCCGACCGCATCCCCGTATCGCGCAGGAACTGCCGCCAGCGGGCGGTTTCCTGGTCCAGGAACTGTGGCAGACGATCCACCGGCGTGATGTAGGCCTCAGCGCCCCGCGCCTCCAGCCGGGCGATGTAGTCACGATCCGTGCTGATCTCGTGAATGGCCTGACGCAGCCTTGTCAGCAGCGGGGCCGGCGTATGGAGAGGCGCATAGACGCAGAGCCAGAGAGAGAACTCGACATCGGGGATCCCGAGCTCTCCCAATGTCGGCACCTCAGGCAGCACCGAGGACCGAGCCGAGGAGGACACCGCCAGCGCGCGCACGGAACCACCCCGGATATGGCTGAGGGAGGTGGTGATGCTGTCGAAGAGGAAATCGATCTGCTCGCCGAGCAGCGCCGTCAGCGCTGTCGCGCTGCCGGTGAAGGGAACCTGCAGGGCACGGAAACCGGCACTGCGCTGGAACATCTCCGTCACCACATGGGGTGAGGAACCTGGACCGAAGGTGCCGAAGCTCAGTTCGTCCGTACGCTGCCGGCCGCGTGCGACCAGCCTTGTGATATCCGCGATGTCCGTGCGCTTGGGTATGACGACCAACACGTTCGGCAGCGCCGCCACCGTGCCCACAGCCGCCAGGTCCTTTGCCGGATCGACGCGCGACCCGGGGATGAGCAGCGGCGTCATGGTATGCGTGCCGAGCGTGCCGATGACGAGGCTGTAGCCATCCGGCTCGGAGGACGCGACCTGCGCATGCCCGATGCTGCCGCCAGCACCGACGCGGTTCTCCACGACGACGGGCTGGCCGAGTGCGTCCTTCAGCTTCTCCGCCACCATGCGGCCGATGAAATCGGCAGGCCCACCAGGGGCGAACGGTGCGACCAGCCGCAAGGGACGCGTCGGCCAATCCTGCGCATGGGTTGCTGGGGCTGCCAGAGTCGCAAGGCCGGCAGCCAGGGCAGTACGGCGGGTGATCACGTCAGGGCTTCCTCCGGCTGTGAGCTTTGCACCGGAGCGAATTCCCGCCGGATGAGCTCATCATGTTCGCCCACCGACGGCACGTGCCGGGTGGGGATTGTCGTGCCTGCCGGCGTTCCAGGCGGAACCAGCATCTTCAGGCGGCCCTCCGCGAGCATGACGTCCATGAAGCGGGCCTGGGGATGCTCGGCGAGTTCGGGCAGCCCGTTCATCCGGGCATAGGCAATGCGACCTTCTTCGCAGCGCTGGATCAGCGTGTCGCGCGGCAGATCGCGAAAGATCGCTGTGATCTCGGAATCCGGCGCTGCGCGGTTCGCGGCGCGGAGCGTCGTGGTCGCGAAACGCGCATCCTTCGCCATGTCCGGCCGCAGCAGCACTGTCGCGCAGAAGCGTTCCCACTCGCCTTCGTTCTGCACCGCGACGAACAGCGTCCCGTCGGCACAGCGATACGCGCCATAGGGCGTGATCGTCGGGTGATGCAGCCCCGTGCGCTCCTGCGCGTATCCGCCATAGGCCCACTGCAGGTAGGGGACATTCATCCAATCGGCGATGCAATCGAACATGGAGATGCGGATGGGGCGGCCGCGCCCCGTGCGATGACGCGCGTGGAGCGCCTGCAGGATCGCCTGATAGGCATACATCCCCGTGGTTATGTCCACGATCGAGATGCCGACGCGTGCCGCCGCCTCCGCCGTGCCGGTGACACTGCACAGGCCGGATTCAGCCTGCACCAGCAGGTCGTAGGCCTTCATGTCGCGGTATGGCCCTTCGGCGCCGTAGCCGCTGATCGAGCAGGTGATGAGTCGAGGATTGCGACGGATCAGTTCCTCGTCGCCAAGGCCATAGCGTTCCGCGGCGCCGGGGGAAAGGTTCTGAATGAACACATCCGCCCTCTCCAGCATGCGCAGTAGCAGATCACGGTCCGTGGCATCGCGCAGTCCGACCGTCATGGCCTCCTTGCCGTGATTGAGCCACGAGAAGTAGGCGCTCTGGCCCAGCGCGTAGCGGTCATAGCGCCGGGCGAAATCGCCTTCGCGCCGCTCGACCTTGATGACCCGGGCACCTGCGAGCGCAAGACGGCATGACGCGAAGGGCGCGGCAATGGCTTGCTCCAACGAGACTACCAGAAGGCCATCGAGGTCGCCGGTCATACACAACTTCCTTTTGGAGCAATGAATGAACGGCGCGCTTGTGCAGGGGTGGTGTGGTTCCTACAAGATCGTTGAGGATATGGTTCCCATAGGAAATCGCTATGAGTGGCCTCGACGCGCGGGCGCTCCGCTACTTTGTCGGTATTGTCACGGAGGGATCCATCACGCGGGCTGCAGAGCAGCTCAACGTCGCGCAACCCGCCCTGAGCCTGCAGGTGAAGAAGCTTGAAGCGGTGCTGGGGACGGAACTCCTCCACCGCACGGCCCGCGGCGTAACGCCGACCGAGGCCGGCCTTCGGCTCCTGGACTACGCCAGGGACATCCTGAAGCTGATGGAGGCTGCGCGCGAGGAATTGCGCAGCGCGGCGTCCGAGCCAATCGGTGATGTGAGCCTGGGCCTGCCGCAATCCGTCTCGATGGTATTGACCGTGCCGCTAGCGGAAATGGTGCTGGCGACGATGCCGAAGGTCCGCCTGCGCGTGGTCGAGGCGATGACCGGATACATCCCGGGTTGGCTCCGGTCGGGGCACCTCGACCTCGGGATGCTGTTTCGCAGCGGCGATGCGGCAGGTCTCGTGACGCGGCGCTTCCTGGACGAAAGCCTC
Source organism: Roseomonas sp. SRI_022 (assembly GCF_057586215.1). Lineage (NCBI taxonomy): Bacteria > Pseudomonadati > Pseudomonadota > Alphaproteobacteria > Acetobacterales > Roseomonadaceae > Roseomonas > Roseomonas sp. SRI_022. The sequence continues at coordinate 56,280 of NZ_JBYCZL010000019.1, read as the reverse complement.
TATGTCGTCGGCCCACCCGGCGCCTTTCCGGTCTCGGGGCGCAAGGGCGCGCGCCGCTGCGGCAGCGTGCCCTTCTCGGCCCTCGGGGGCCTGCCACTGATAGCGCCGGGGAGGCCGCACGGCCTGCGGGACCTGGTGGATGACGCGGCGCGCAGCCAGGGCGTCGAACTGCACGCGATCGTCGAGGTGGATGCCATCGTGCCGATGCTGGAGCTCACGGCGCGGGGTGTCGGCTATTGCGTGCTGTCATACGCCGTGGTGCGGGGCGCGATCGAGGAAGGGCGCGTCTCGGCTGCAAGGCTCGTCGATCCGCCGATCCGACGTTCCGTCTACATCTGCCGCGCGGCCGATGCGCCAATCTCGCGCGCTTCGCGGGAAGTGGAGGCGCTTGCCTGCCGCCTGATGGCGGACCTGGTCACCAGCGGTCTGTGGTCGGCGGACCTTGCGGGCGATGCCACCCCATAGCGTTGGCTTATGACCGCCAGCTAAAGCCTGTCTTTGTCCTCGCCTGCCCGTCCGACGCATCGTGCCGACCGATCCTTTTCGGAGACGAGAGTCATGGGGCAGGGCTATGACGGCCGCGTGGACGTGCGCATTGAGCAGCGTGGCGATCGTGGCGTGGTTGCGTATGTCACGATCGAGAACTCGGCCAAGCTCAACACGCTGAACAGCGGCCTGATGGACGCGTTCGCGGATGCCATCCGCGACCTCGGCCGGCGCCAGGATCTGCGTGTCGTTGTCGTCACCGGCGGCGGCGAGAAGGCGTTCATTGGCGGCGCGGACATCCGCGAACTGGCGGAACTCGATCCGATCGTCGGCAAGGCCTTCATCGAGAAGGTCCACGCCACCTGCCGCGTCCTGCGCGAACTGCCGGTTCCGGTGATCGGCCGCATTCAGGGCTACGCTCTGGGCGCGGGGCTCGAAGTGGCCGCGGCCTGTGACCTCCGCATCGCAGCGGACAAGGCGGTGTTCGGCATGCCGGAGGTGTGCATCGGCATTCCTTCCGTCGTGGAGGCCGCCCTGCTGCCCGGCCTGATCGGGTGGGGACGCACCCGGCAGATGCTGATGCTGGGCGAGAATATCGGCGCGGGCGAGGCGCTGGAATGGGGCCTCGTCGAACGCGTGGTCCCGATGGCGGAGCTGGACGCGGCCGTCGAGCAGTGGGTCGCGAAGCTGGTCGCGAATGGCCAGAATGCCCTCACGGTCCAGAAGAAGCTGATCCTGGATTGGGAGATCCTGCCGATGGACCAGGCGATTGCCGCCGGCATTCCCGCCCTGGCCGGCTCCTTCACCAGTGACGAGCCGAAGGCCTTCATGAAGGCATTCCTCGAGCGGCCGCGGCGGCGGGCCGTTGCGTAGCGTTCTTCCTGTGCAGTGGCGCCGGGTGGCCGGCCGGGCGCGATACGCCGTGGCGCGGTGAAGCGATCCAAGGGAACTGAAGACGTGCAAAGCGTGATTATCGGACGCCGGAGGCTCACCATTGCCGGCGTCGCATTGATGGCGGGAACGGCGCGGCCCGCGCGGGCGCAGGATGCCTCGGCCGCACCGCTGCGCATCGTCGTTCCTTACTCGGCCGGTGGGCCGACGGACGTGCAGGCGCGCGTGCTCGCCGGGCATCTCGAGCGGGTCCTGGGGCGGTCCGTCGTGGTCGAGAACCGCACCGGCGCAGGCGTGCTGGTCGGCACGGAGGCGGTGGCGAAGGCGCGGCCGGACGGGCAGACACTGCTGCTGACAACTGTCGCCCATGCCGTGAATCCAAGCCTGCTGCCGCGGCTGCCCTACGACACCGAGCGCGATTTCGCGCCGGTCGCGCTCGTCGCCACGGTGCCGTTGGTGATCCTGGTTCGCCCAGATCTGCCGGCACGGGACGGGCGTGAGTTCCTGGCGTGGCTGCGCACCCAGGGCGGGCGGGCAACCTATGGATCGGCGGGCGTCGGCAGCGCGCCACATATCGGCACCGCCCTCCTGCTGATGATGGCCAATGCACAGGCTGAGCACGTTCCATATCGCGGCACGGCACCGGCCATGACGGACCTCGCCGCAGGGCGCATCGACTTCTATCTCGACGCCGTTGCCACGGGCATTGCCCAGGCGCAGAGCGGCAGCGTGCGGGCACTCGCCGTCACCTCCGCATCGCGCAGCGCGGCCGCACCCGAAATGCCGACGCTAGCCGAGCAGGGCCTGCCCGGCTACGAGGCCTACACTTGGAGTGGCGTCTTCGCCCCGGCGGGCACGCCGCCCGAGATGGTGGCACGGCTCAACGCGGCAGTCAGGGAAGCCATGGCGGACCAGGCGCTGCGTCGCCGCTTCGCGGAGATCGGCGCCGAACTCGCCGCGCCGGCGGCGCCCGAGGCGCTCGGCACCTTCGTGCGTACTGAGATCGCGAAATGGTCGCAGGTGGTCGCCTCGTCCGGGATGCGGGCAGAATGAGCGCTTCGTCCTTCGACCCACGCAGCCATCGGCTGGTTCCCGAACAACGGTGGTTCGAGGATTTCCGCATCGCGGAACGCTTTCCACTTCCCAGCCGGACCATGACCGATGCGGTCTTCCTCGCCTTCCAGGCGGCATCCGGCGACAACCATCCGGTGCACTACGATGTGGAGTATTGCCGGGCGCACGGCATGCCACACATGCTGGCGCACGGCTTCCAGGTGGTGATCCAGACTGCCGCAGGTGCTGGCCTCTTTCCGCATCTCGTCGAGGATTCGCTCAAGGCGTTCCTCGAGCAATCCAGCCGCTTTCTGCTTCCGGTTTTCGTCGGCGACACGCTGTATCCGGCGCTGGAGGTGGATGCACTCGCGCCGAACCGCAGTTCCGGCGTAGTCGGGCTGCGCAGCACCGTCCACAACCAGCGCGGCGAACTCGTGCTGGAGGGGCGGCACAGGTATCTGCTGCGGAAGCGTGTCAGCGGCGCTTGATGGCCGCGTGCGGTGGGATTTCCAGGCACGCTGGAGTGCCGTCGCGATCTCCTTGCGCACGAAGGGAAGGGATCCCGCCCTGGGAAGCAGGCTCCCGGGCGAGAGAGCACAGGCGCGGCAGCAATCGCCCCGCCGCGGGGATGCACGGGACTGCAATCTCCGCCGGCATTCGCTTCGGGACAACACGCATCCAGGAATGGCGTCGTGACGGCGCGTTCTGAATCGCCGAGCAGGCGACGGTCACCAACCAGGAGCCTATCGACCATGACCAAGCCAACTTCCCTCGCGGATCGAAATGTCATCGTGACCGGTGCCGGACAGGGCATCGGCAGGGCGGTCGCGAAGATGGCCCTGGAGCTCGGCGCGAAGGTCATTGGCGTCGACGTCAATGCGGACACGCTCCGCTCGGCGGAGGCGGAGTTCGGGGCGGACCGCTTCGCGCCCGTCATCGGCAGTGTGGCGGAGCCCACGACGGCACAGGGCGCGGTGGAGCTCTGCCTTCAGCGCTTCGGCGCGATCCATGGCCTGGTGAACAATGCCGGCGTCATCCGGCCGGCCATGATCGAGAAGATGACAGTCGAGGCGTGGCAGACGGTCATCGATGTTCATCTGACCGGCTCCTTCCACTTCCTCCAGGCGGTGGGGCGGGCCGCGATCGAACGTGCCAAGGCCGGTGACGAGACCCGGTGCTCCATCGTCAATATCTCGTCCGATGCCGGCCGCAAGGGCACTGTCGGGCAGATCAACTACGGCGCGGCCAAGGCCGGTCTCTTCGGCCTGACCATGTGCGCGGCGCGCGAATGGGCGCGGTGGGGCATCCGCGTCAACACCGTCGCTTTCGGCGTCGTCGAGACGCCGATGACCGACACGATCCGCGGCGAGAAATTCCGCGACACCTATCTCGCTCAGATTCCACTGGGACGATGGGCCGACCCCGAGGAGAGCGCGAAGCCCGTCTGCTTCCTGCTGTCGGACGACGCCTCCTACATCACGGGCCAGCACCTGTCCGTCAATGGCGGCTTCGTGATCTCGCTCTAGCCCACGCCGCGCGCGGCCCGCTCACAAGAACGCAGGAGGAAATCAGCGTGGCGAAGATGTCATCCACCCGCCGGGCGATGCTTCGGCACGCCGGTGGCCTTGCGGCTATCGCCGGCTCGGCCCCGGCGGCGCGCCCCGCACTCGCGCAGGCGCGATATCCCGCGCGACCGATCGTCATCGTCGTACCCTACACGGCGGGCGGCCCGACCGACCTGACGGCCCGTCGCATTGCCGAGCAGATCGGCAAGGTCCTTGGTGCGAATGTCGTCGTGGAGAACCGGCCCGGCGCCGCGACGCTGGTCGCCGCGGAGTACGTCGCGCGTGCGCCGGGGGACGGCTACACGCTGCTCTTCGCGCCAGGGACGACGACGTCGGCCAACCCGTATCTGTTCAGGCGGCTACCCTACCGTCTGGACGATTTCGCGCCGATCTCGCTTGTCTCGAAGCAGCCTTTCGTCCTCACCGCCGCGCGTAGCACCAATGCCCGCACCCTCAGCGAGTTCGTGGCCTATGCGAAGGACCGGCCGGAGGGCATCACCTTCGGCACCACGGGTGTCGGCAGCCTGACCCACATCATCGGGAAGTGGATCGGGCGGACGCTGGACATCAACATGCAGGACGTTCCCTACCGGGGAACGTCGGCTGCCCTCGGGGACCTTCTCGGGGGGCGCCTCGACTCCCAAGTGGAAGGGATCGTGAGCGCCATTCCCTTGCACAGGAACCAGCAAGCCAGGGTGCTCGGCGTGCTGAGCGAGGAACGGTCGCCCCCCTTGCAGGACGTGCCGACTTTCCGAGAGGCCGGTCATCCCGATCTGGTGGCGCATATCTGGTTCGGCCTGCTGGCACCGGCCGCGACGCCCGCTGAGGTGGTCGAGAGGCTCCACGGCGCGGCAGTGAGCGCGGTCGCTCTGCCGGAGTATCGCAATCAGCTCACCGAGAATGGAGAGACCGCCGTTTCCTCCGCGAGCCGCGATGACTATGCCGGACATCTGCGACGAGAGTACGAGGCCTGGGGCCGGATCATCGCACCGCTGAACCTGGAGCCCCAGTAGGGACGGCGCCGCAACCCAACAAGACGGGAAAAGGACTCTGCGCATGAGGTCGGACATGGGACAGGTGGCGGAACGCGCGCTTCCCTTGGCGGGATGTCGCGTCCTTGACCTGAGTTCGGTCGTGATGGGGCCAGTCTGCACTCAGATCCTGGCCGACTACGGCGCGGAAGTCGTCAAGATCGAGCCGCCCGAAGGCGACATCATGCGCCATGCCGGTGAGCCCTGCGGCGACGGGCTGGGCGCCATGTTCCTTCATATCAACGAAGGGAAGCGGTCGGTCGTTCTCGACCTGAAGTGCGAGGCGGACCGTGCACGCCTGTGGGCGGTTCTGCCGTCCTTCGACGTCCTCGTACACAACATCCGCCCGCAGGCGGCCGCGCGGCTCGGGCTCGACGAGGCGAGTATCCGGCAGGTCCATCCGACCATCGTCTATGCGGAGCTGATGGGGTATGGGCGCGAAGGCCCCTTCGCCAACCGCGCCGCCTTCGACGATGTCATCCAGGCGCAGTCTGGCATCGCGGATCTCCTCGCGCGGCATTCAGGTGATGAACCCCGATACGTACCGACGCTCATCGCTGATCGAATCAGCGGCATGACCGCCGCGCACGCCATTCTCGCTGCACTGATCCGACGCGGGCGTGACGGAGAGGGGGAGCGCGTCACCGTCTCCATGTTCGAGACGATGGCGGCCTTCGTGCTGGCCGACCATATGGGCGGCGCCTCCGTCGAGCCGGCGACCGGGCCAATGGGATACAGTCGCCTGCTCACGTGGCATCGGCGTCCGTACCGGACGAAGGACGGCTACATTGCGGCCGTCGTGTACAACGACAAGCATTGGAGCCGGTTCTTCGACGCAATGGGTGAGACGCGGACCTATCTCGCCGACCCTCGCTTCCGGAGCGCCGCCGCGCGGGCGCGGAACTACGACCACATCTATGGACATCTATCCGCTGTGATGCGGACGCGAGCCACCGAGGAGTGGCTCCGGTTGTTGGAGGCCGCCGACATTCCCTGCGGCCGCGTGGCCAGCATCGAGGACCTCGTCCAGGACCCTCAACTCGCCGCGGGCGGCTTCTTCCATTTCGATACGCGCGAGGATGGCCGACGGATACGGCGCATCAGCAAGCGATACCGCGCCCCTATCGACGGAGGTGGCGCCGCGGGGTCGGCGCCGCGCCTCGGCGAGCACGACCTGACGCCCGGCGCCACAGGATCTAGGTGAGCGACGGTACTCCGCCGAAGACACGTGTCTGACGCGGCGGCCCATGGCCGCCCCCCGCATGCCTCCCGTTAGCGGCCAGGTGAGGCCGCAGGGTTCTGGTGCCCTACTGGCGCTCGATCCCGGCGCGGTCGATGACGCTGTTCCAAAGCGCAATATCGGTCCGCAGCAGCCCCGTCATTTCTTCGGGCGAGTTCGTGCCGCCCTCCACGCCCAACTCGAGCAGTCGCGCCTGGACCGCCGGCCGGCTGACGATCTCACGAACATGCGTGTTCAGCAGCTGGATGACTTCGCCTGGCGTGCCGGCGGGCGCGAAGATCGCGTTCCATCCATCCATCACGCAATCCGGGTAACCGCTCTCGCCGATCGTAGGGACTTCGGGCATGAGACGCGACCGCCGCTTTCCGGTGCTGGCGAGCACGCGGACCGTCCCGGCTCTGATCTCGCCGGCCGCGGCGCCGTAGCTCTCGATGGCGAGATCGACGTCGCGGCGGCGAAGGGCGGTGAGGACTTCCCGGCTCGTCCTGAAGGGCACCAGCGTGATCGGGAGGCCCGACGCCAGCCGAAACATCTCGCCTGTCAGGTACTGGGTGCTGCCTGCTGTCAGCGTGGCGATCGTCAGCGGTCGCGGCGAGTCCGCCGGGCGCAGATCCGCCATGCTCCGCACTGGTCCGTCACCGGGTCCCATCAACAGTGCGTCGAAAAACGCCATCGCCGTGACGGGTGTGAACTGTGCGACAGGATCGAATGGCAGGTTGCGGAACAACGCCTTGCTGATGGCGGTTCCAGAGGTGAACACGATGAGCGTGTGTCCATCCGGTGCGCCGCCGGCCACGGCCTGTGCGGCAATGGCACCGCCGGCACCCGGCCGATTGTCGATGACGACTTGCTGGCCGAGCCGACCTGACAACTCCTGCGCCACAGTGCGGACGATGATGTCGGCAAGGCCGCCCGGACCGAACCCGATGACGATCCGGATGGGTCGTGTCGGGTAGGCGAGGGCGGTGCCGGAGACGAACCCAACGGCGAGGCCTGATCCCAGCAGAGCACGGCGCGTTAGCCAGGGTTTCGAGATCAGCGCCATCGTTTCGTCTCCCGGGTGCAGCACCGCCTCGTGGCTGATACGCCACCTGCTGGGCGGCAGTCAGGATGCGCCGCTTCTGTCCGCCCAGTCCACACGAGCACCCCCCAGCGGACCTCCGCACGGTCGTGAGCAAGCGCGAACGGATCGCTGCACTGGGGATCAGGACCGCGAGGATCCGAGTGGCCGATCGTCCCGCCGGACGCGTTCGACCAGCCGCCAGCGCAATCACCCACATAGGCATTGCGTTCCGCAGGTCATTTAGCGTTTTATATATAAAACCTCGTCGAGGTCCCTCATGCGCCTCACACGTCGTGCCCTTCTGGGGCTTCCCGTCATCCTCACGACGCCTGCGCTGGCGCAAGGAACCTGGCCGTCACGCGCCGTGACCCTCGTGGTGCCCTATGCCCCCGGCGGCGGCGCCGACGTCATCACGCGGGCCGCCGCGCCGATCATGGAACGCGTGCTCGGCCAGCCCATGGTCGTAGAGAACCGCCCCGGCGGCGCGACCGCGCTGGCCGCGACCTACGTCTCGCAGGCCCGACCCGATGGCTACACTCTGCTGATGGGCACCACCTCGCTGGCCATCAATCCGGCGCTGCAACCCAATCTCACGCCGCGCGATCCGATACGCGAGCTCGCCCCGGTCGGGACGGTCTATCGCAATCCCTTCGTGCTGCAGGTCCATGCCGCGCTGCCGGTCCGCACGTTCTCGGAATTCGTCGCCTACGCGAAGGCCAACCCAGGCAAGCTCGACTACGGCAGCGCCGGCATCGGCACGGTCAACCACTTGGCCTTCGTGCTGCTGGCCAAGGAAGCCGGCATCGAGGTTGAGCATATCCCCTATCGCGGCGGCGGGCCGGCGCTGCTCGACCTGCGGGCCGGTCGCGTCCAGGCGCTGTTCAGCTCGGCGCTGGAGGCGATGCCGCTGATCCAGGACGGCGTGTCGCGTGCCATCGCCGTCTCCTCGGCCACGCGCATCGCGTTGATGCCGGATGTGCCGCCCGTCGCCGCCAGCATCCCCGGCTTCGACGTCGCCTTCTGGCAGGGCCTGTTCGCCCCGGTCGGCACGCCGAATGCGGTGATCACCCACCTGGCGGAGGCATTGCGCGTCGCCACCACAGACGCCGAACTGCGCCGCCGCATGACCGAACAGGGCGTTGACCTCATCATCGGCGGGCCGCAAGACATCGCCCGCATGCTTGCCGATGAAACCGCCATCTGGGCCCGCGTCGTGCGCGAGGCGAATATCCGCGTCGACTGACGCGGCCGCAGCACATGGCCGACGCCGACGACATCAACCCCAATCACGGCGCCTACCTGGTGCCAGGCCTCGAGCGCGGGCTGCGGGTGCTGGAGGCGCTCGCCGAGGCCGGCCGCCCGCTCGGCCTCACCGAGATCGGGGCACGGCTGGGGCTGACGCGGTCCTCGGTGTTCCGACTGACCTACACGCTGCGGCACATGGGCTTCCTGGAGGAGGTCGAGGGTTCCAAGGGCTACCGCCTCGGCGCGCGGGTGCTGAACCTCGGCTTCGCCTATCTGACCGCGCAGGACATCATCGAGACCGCGCGGCCTGAACTTGAATTGCTGCGTGACCGGACGGGCGTGACCACCCATCTCGCCATCCGCGACGGGGCCGAGGTGCTCTATCTCTCCTGCATCCAGACGCGCACCGGCTTCCTCAGCAACATGAATGTCGGCAGCCGCATGCCCGCGCACGCGACGCCGATGGGCTGGCTGCTGATGGCCGATCTCTCGCCGCGCGAGGTCGCGCAACTCTTTGCCCATGTCGCGCTGACGCCGCTCACGCCCCAAACGCCGGCGGACCTCGGCGCGCTGACCGCACGCATCGGGGAGGCTGCCGCGACCGGCCACGTGGTCAGCCGCGGCGCGATGGAATCCGGCGGCAGTTCCATCGCCGCGCCGATCTTCGGGCGGGACGGCAAGATCGCGGCGGCGATCGACATCTCGGGCCCCGATTCGGCCTTCGACCTGGCCGAGATGGACAACCGCTACGTGCCGGAGGTGCGTGCCGCCGCCAGCCGGATCAGCGCGCGCCTCGGCTACCAGGACATGCCTAGGCCAGCACCGCCGCCAGCGCCGGAGCCAGGCGGTCCACGATCTCCCCAATCTCCGCATCGGTGACGGTGAAGGGCGGGGCGAGCAGCACATGATCGCCATCCGTGCCATCCGCCGTGCCCGAGGAGGGATAGCAGATCAGCCCGCGCCCCTGCGCTGCCACCTTGAGGCGTGGGGCGATACGGCACGCGGCGGGAAACGGCGCCCGGGTCTCGCGATCGGCCACGATCTCCATCGACCAGAGCAGACCGCGGCCGCGGATGTCGCCGATATGCGGATGCTGGCCGAAGGCCTCGCGCAGGTGGCGTTCCAGCAGCGCGCCCTGGCGCTGCACGCGTTCGATCAGCCCCTCATCCTCGATGGTGTCGAGCACGGCGAGCGAGGCGGCGCAGGCCACGGCGTGGCTCATATAGGTGTGGCCGTGGGCGAGCAGGCCGGACCCCTCGCGGATCGCCGCAACGACGCGTTCGCTCGCCATCACCGCGCCGATCGGCTGGTAGCCCGCGCCGAGGCCCTTCGCGATGGTGATGAGGTCCGGCGCCACGGCCTCCTGCGACATGGCGAAGAAGCTACCGCTGCGGCCCATGCCGCACATCACCTCATCGGCGATGAACAGCACGCCATGCGCGTCGCAGATCTCGCGGATGCGGGCGAAGTAGTTCGGCACGGCCGGCACGCTGCCGAGCGTGGCACCCACCACCGGCTCGGCGATGAAGGCGGCGACGGTCTCTGCGCCAAGGCGGCGGATCATGGCGTCGAGTTCGTCGGCGACACGCTGGCCATAGGCCTCGGGCGCTTCGCCGGGCAGTGCGTCGCGATAATGATGGCAGGGCGCGATTTGGAAGGTCTCGGCGAGCAGCGGCTGGTACATCGCGCGCCGCCCGGCATGGCCGCCGACCGCGAGCGCGCCGAGCGTATTGCCGTGATAGCTCATGCGCCGGGAAATGAAGCGCGTGCGGCCAGGCTCGCCGCGTTCCACATGGTATTGCCGCGCGAGTTTGAGCGCCGCCTCCACCGCCTCGGACCCACTGCCGACGAAGGCAGCGAGCCCTGCGCCGAAACCTTTCGGCGCGAGGGCGACGAGACGCGCGGCGAGCGCCTCGGCCGGCGCATTGGTGAAGAAGGAGGTGTGCGCATACTCGACCTGGTCGAGCTGCGCGCGGATCGCCGCCGTCACGCGCGGATGGCCATGACCAAGACAGGACACCGCCGCGCCGCCCGAGGCATCCAGGTAGCGCCGCCCATCCGCATCGATCAGCCAGGACCCTTCGCCGCGCACCACCGTAGGCGGCGTGCGCCGCAGGTCGCGATGCAGCAGGGCGCTGGCGGCTGTGGTCATCGGCGTTCAATCCCACATCAAGACGGTTGATATATAAAACACATGACCGTATATAAAACAACAACACGATGGCGAGACGGAGGGGGAGGCAGGACCGTGAGACGCGATTTCCGCCGGGCCGGCATCCGCGCATGATCGCGCCGCGCCTGCCCGTCACGCTCTTCGCCCGCCTGCCTGAGCCGCTGCACTATCGCGGCGAGCCCACCGAATGGGTGCGCGTCACGCGCCCCGGCCAGCGCCTGCATTCCTTCCTCGAAGGTCCTTGCTTCGACGTGGATGGGCATCTCTGGCTGGTCGACGTGCCCTATGGCCGCATCTTCCATGTCGCGCCTGATGGCGGCTGGACGCTGGCGCATGCCTATGACGGCGAACCCCACGGCCTCGCGCGGCTTGCCGATGGCGCCCTCGCTGTCACGGATTATCGTCGCGGCTTGCTGCGGCTCGATCGCAGCGGAGCGATGGCGCCACTCGTCACTGGCGTGAACAGCGAGAATTTCCGCGGCCTGGGCGACATCACGGCCGGGCCGGATGGCAGCCTGTGGTTCGCCGATCCGGGGCGCAGCAGCCTCAGCGATCCGACCGGCCGGCTGTTCCGCCTGCGCCCGGGCGCGGCGGCGGCCGAACCGGTGCTGGTCAACATCCCCTATCCGAACGGCATCGCACTCAGCCCCGATGGCCGCTTCGTGCATGTCGCGGCGACCCGCGCCAATGCGGTATGGCGGCTGCTCGCGGATGCGCCCGATCCGTTGCTGCCCATGGCGGGTGTCTTCCTTAATCTCTCCGGCGGGCTTGGGCCGGATGGGCTCGCCATCGACCGGCATGGGCGCCTTGCCGTCGCCCAGGCGCAGGCAGGACGCGCCTACCTATTCGATGCGCTCGGTGATCCGCTCGCCACCATCCGGCTGCCCGAGGGGCGCTGGACCACCTCTGTCGCCTTCGCCCCCGATGGCGACACCCTGTTCATCATCGAGGCCGAAACCGCCTCCATCTACCGCGCCGACCTGACCGGCGTGCCGACAACCGCGCCCTGAGGATGCAAGAGATGGCCCTGACCGCCGAGACGCTGCACGGCTTCCTCCCCGCCGTCGTCACCCCCTTCACCGCCACGGGCGAGATCATGGAGGACGCCTTCCGCGAGGTGGTGGACCGCCAGATCCGCATCGGCGCCGCCGGCATCTGCGTGGCCGGCGACAACGGCGAGTCCTGGACGCTCGACGTGACGGAACGCGCGCGCCTCACGCGCCTCGCCGTCGATGCCGCCGCCGGCCGCGTGCCGGTCATCATGGGCGCGAGCGCGCCCGGGTCCGCGCAGACCATCAAATACGCCCAGGCGGCGAAGGATGCCGGCGCCGCGGGCGTGCTGGTCATGCCGCAGCCCTATGTGCTCAAGGCCTCGCGCATCGAATTGACGCGCCGCTTCGCCGCCCTCGCCGCGGCGGTGGACATCCCGATCGTCGCCTACAATTCGCCGCGGCGCAGCGGTATCGAGCTGACGGTGGACGACATCGGCGCGCTGCTCGACACCGCGCCGATCATCGGTATCAAGGAATCGCACCGCGACTTCTTCCATCACACGCATCTGCTGCACCGCTACGGCGACCGCATGGCGGTGATGACGGGCCCGTCGCATTTCATCATCCCCTGCATCGGGCTCGGCGCGCGCGGCTTCATCGCCACGGGGCCGGAACTGCTGGGCGAGGAAGCCGGCCGCATCGTGGACATCGCGAAACAGGCGCCCGGCCCGGTGCAGAAGTCGCTGCATTACCGGCTCACTGTCCTCTACCAACTGCTGATGGGCACCGGCACCTGGCCGGCGGCGCTCAAGGCCTCGCTGAACCTGCTCGGCTGGCCGGCCGGCGTGCCGCGCGATCCGGTGATGGCGCTGGAAGGGGCGGATCTCGAGAAGGTGCGCCGCACCCTCGGCGAACTCGGCCTGCTGCCGGGCTGATGCCAGAGACCCTGCGCATCGCGGGCGCCGCGCGCGGCCCGGCCATCCGCTTCACCTTCGATGGGGTGGAACTGCCGGGCCATGCCGGCGAATCCCTCGCCGCGGCGCTGATGGCGCTGGGCATGCGCACGCTGCGCGAGGGCGTGGACGGCAGCCCGCGCGGGGCCTTCTGCCTGATGGGGCTGTGCCAGGATTGCCTGGTGCGCGTGGATGGCGTGCCGGTCGAGGCCTGCCGCACGAAGCTGCGTGCGGGGCTGGTGGCGGAGCGGCTGCGGTGAGCGATGCCGACCTCGCCGTGCTCGGCGCTGGCCCGGCGGGCGTGGCCGCGGCGCTGGAGGCGGACGCCCTCGGCCTGAAGGTCGTACTGCTGGACGAGGCGCCAGTCGCGGGCGGTCAAGTCTATCGTGCGCCCTCCGCTGGCGAGGCCGAAGACGAGGATGGTCGCGCCGGTGCCGCCCTGCGCGCGGCGCTCGCCGCATCGCGCGTCACGGTGTTGCCTGGGCGGCAAGTGTGGATGCTCGAACCAGGCTTCCGCCTCGCGGCACTCGGTCCAGCGGGGCCGGAGCGCATCACGGCACCACGGCTGATCGTCGCGGCGGGCGCGATGGAACGCCACATCCCGACGCCGGGTTGGACGCTGCCGGGCGTGATGGGCCTCGCCGCGGCGACGATTTTGCTCAAGGCGGAACGCATGCTGCCGGGCCGCGCGGTGGTCGTCGCCGGCACCGGGCCGCTGCTCTACCTGGTCGCGGCGAAGATCCTCGCCGGGGGCGGTCGTGTCGCCGCGGTGGTCGATGCGCAGCCGCGTTCTGCATGGCTGCGGGCGTGCGCGGCGCTGGCGGCGCGGCCCGACCTCGCCCTGCGCGGCCTGGGCTGGATGGCGAAGCTGCGCCGCGCGGGCGTCCCGCTTCTGGCCGGCCACGCTGTGACCGCCATCGAAGGCGACGGCCAGGTGGCGCGCGTCCGCATCGCGTCGCTCGACGCCGATGGACGGCCGCGCACCGCGCATGAACGCATCGTCGAGGCCGATGCCGTGTGTCTCGGCTACGGGCTGGTGCCGGCCACCGAGGCGACGCGGTTGCTCGGCGCCACGCATCACTTCGATGTCGAAGCCGGTGGCTGGGGGCCGGTGCTCGACCGCTGGCAGGAGAGTGATGCCCCGGGGCTCTTCGTCGCAGGCGATGGCGCGGGCATCGCGGGTGCCGCGGCGGCACTGCTGAGTGGGCGCCTCGCGGCCATCGGTGCCGCGCGCCACGCCGGGCGACTGGACGAGGCGGACGCATCGCGCCGCGCCGCGGTGCTGGGCGCGGACCTGGCCAAAGCGCGGCGTTTTGGACGCGCGATGACGGCGCTGTCCACGCCGCAGGCGGGCCTTCTCGCGGCGATGACCGACGCGACGCCGCTCTGCCGCTGCGAGGGCGTGACGCGCGCCACAGCCGCCGCCGCTATCGATGCAGGCGCGACCACGCTCGTCGAACTCAAGGCCGCGACGCGCTGCGGCATGGGCCCCTGCGGCGGGCGCATGTGCGGGGAGGCTGCGGCGATGCTGATGGCCGAACGCACCGGCCGCCCGCGTGCCGCGATCCCGCCGGCCACCGCGCGGCCGCCCCTGCGTCCGGTGCCGATCGCCTCACTCGCCGGCAACTTCGACTATGAGGAGCTGCCCATCCCGCAGCCGGCGCCGCTGTGAGTGCCACCTTCGACACCGATCTCGCGGTGGTCGGCGGCGGCATTATGGGATGCGCGGCGGCGCTGCGCGCGGCGGAAGGCGGCATGTCCCCGCTCATCCTCGAACAGGGGGAGATCGGTGGCGGCGCCTCCGGCGTGAATGCCGGCACGCTGTCGCTGCAGATCAAGCGGGTGCGGCTGATGCCCTACGCGCTGCGCGGGCGCGAGCTGTGGGAGGAAGCCGGCGAGGCCGTCGGTTATCACCGCAGCGGCGGTTTCACCCTCGCCTTCACCGAGCGCGAGGAACAACTGCTGATCGAACGCAGCGCTCTGAAGCATGAGGCCGGCGCTCCGATCGAGATCGTCTCACCTAACCGCGTCGCCGAGGCCGAGCCGGGCCTGACGCGGCGCGTGCGCCTCGCCGCCTGGTGCGCGCTGGACGGCTACGCCAATTCCAGCCTGACCGGCAGCTACTACCGTGCGCGGCTCGGAGCGGCGGGCGTGCCCTATCGCCAAGGCTGCCGCGTGACGGCCATCGAGCGCCTGTCGCGCGGCTTCATGCTGGAGACGAGCCAGGGCCCGGTGCGCGCGGCGCGGCTGCTGCTCGCCTGCGGCGCGTGGCTCCGGGGTGCTGCGGCGATGATCGGTTTGGACCTGCCGGTGCGCGCGCGGGTGAACACCGTCTCGGTCACCGAGCGCGGGCCGCGGCTGGTCAACAGCGTCATCGGCCATGCGACGGGGCTGCTGACGCTGAAGCAGAAGGTCAATGGCACGGTGCTGATCGGCGGTGGCTGGCAGGGCACGGGCATCCCTGAAACCGGACGCGGCCAAGTCTCGATGGATGCGGTGCTGTCCAATCTTCGCCTCGCGCAATTCGCCGTGCCTGGCCTCGCCGGCTTCCGCGTCGTGCGGTCCTGGACGGGGTTCGAGGCCAATGTGCCCGACTTCTATCCGCTGGCCGGCGCTGCGCCCGGCGTGCCGGATGCCTTCGTGATCGGCTGCGTGCGCGGCGGCTACACGATCGGCCCCTATATCGGCCGGCTGATGGGCGACCTGATCCTCGGCCGCGAGCCTGAGATGCCGCTGTTCGACCCTGGCCGATCCTATGAGACGGAGACCGTCCCCGCATGACCCAAGCCCTTCAGGGCCGCACCGCCATCGTGACGGGCGGCGGCACCGGCATCGGACGCGCCATCGCGGAAACCTTCGCCAAGGCCGGCGCCTTCGTCGTCGTCGCCGGGCGTAGCCTTGCCACCATCGAACCTGTCGCCGCGGCGGTCGGCGGGCGCGCCGTCGCCTGCGACGTGACGCAGCTCGCAGAGGTGGAGGCGCTATTCACCATCGCTGCGGAACGCAGCGGGCGCGTGGACATTCTTGTGAACAATGCCGGCCAGACCGGGCCGGTGGGTGCGATCGCCGATGTCGATCTCGACGCCTGGCGCGACTGCATCGAGACCAACCTGTTCGGTACCATGCACTGCCTGCGCGTCGCCGCGCGGGTGATGGGCGCGCAGCGCGGCGGGTCGATCATCAACATGTCGTCCCGCATGGGATTGCACGGCTATCCGATGCGCACGGCGTATTGCGCGACGAAGTTCGCGCTCATCGGCATGACCGAGGCCGTGGCGCGCGAGATCGGCCCGATGGGGGTGCGGGTGAACGCGCTCTGCCCCGGCGCGGTGAGCGGCGAGCTGATGGACCGCGTCATCGCACGCCGCGCCGCGGTCGAAGGCCGCCCGGCCGAGCAGATCATCAAGGAGGCCTATACCGACAGCGCCGCGCTGCGCCGCTGGCTGTCGCCCGAGGAAGTGGCGACGGCCGCGCTGTTCCTCGCCTCCGATGCGTCCTCCGCCATCACGGGCGAACGCATCAAGGTGGATTGCGGGCGGTTCTGATGCGCGCGCTGGACGGCATCCGCATCCTCGACTTCAGCCACGTCATCGCGGGGCCGTTCTGCACCGCGCAACTCGCGCTGCTTGGGGCGGAGGTCATCAAGGTCGAGGAACCCGGCGTCGGCGACTACATGCGCGGGCGCGGCGGGGATGACGCGCTGCGGCGGATGGGCATGGGCGACCATTTCGCCGTGCAGAACGCCAACAAGCGCAGCGTGGTGATCGACCTCAAGCATCCGCAGGGCCAGGCGCTGGCCCGCCGCCTTGCACTGTCGGCCGATGCGGTGGTGGAGAATTTCCGCCCCGGCGTCATGGCACGGCTCGGCCTGGACTACACGACGCTGTCGGCGGCGAAGCCGGATCTGGTGATGTGCTCGCTGAGCGGCTTCGGGCAGGACGGGCCGCTCGCGGAGCGGCCGGTCTACGACAATGTCGTGCAGGCCTTCAGCGGGCTGATGGCGATGACGGGCACGGCCGGTTCCGGGCCGCTCAAGGCCGGGGCGCCAGTGCTCGACTATGCCTCGGGCACCATGGCGGCCTTCGCGCTGACCGCGGCGCTGCTGCGGCGCCAGCGCAGCGGGGAGGGGCAGCATGTGCAGCTTTCCATGCTCGACACCGCCTTTCTGCTGATGGGGCCGGTGATCTCCTCGCTGCTCAACGGTGGCAAGCATCCACGCCCGCATGCCAATGAGCACGCGCTCGCCGGTGCCAGCTGCTACGAGGCCGCGGATGGTGCGCTGATCATGCTCGGCGCCTGCACCCAGCAGCAATTCGAGACGCTGTGCCGACTGATCGGGCGGGAGGATCTGCTTGCCGATCCGCGCTTCGCCGATGTGCGGCGGCAGGACCCGCATCGCGGCGCCCTGGCGGCCATCCTCGCCGAGGAGATGCGCCGCCGCCCCGCCGCCGCATGGGAAGCGCTGCTCGGCGCGGCGGTACCGGCGGCGCGGGTGCGCACCCTGGCCGAGGCGCTGACCGATTCCGACGCGGAAGGCCGCGGCGTGGTCGCGCATGCGCCCTGGCCATCCGCATCCGGCGACATCGCCATCCCGCTCGCGGCGCATCGCGCTGATGTGGACGGGCCGTGCCTGGACCGCGCGCCGCCTCGCCTTGGCGAGGACACCGACGCGGTGCTGCGCGAGGCGGGCCTGGCTGCCGAGGAGATCGCCGCGCTGCGCGCCGCCGGCGCGCTCGGCCCTGCTACCGACTGATCGAGACAGCAAGGAGGACGGCATCATGACCCTGACACGTCGCATGACCCTCGGCGCTCTGCCGGCCCTGGCGTTGCCGGGCCTGGCGCGGGCCCAGGCCTGGCCGGTGCGGCCGGTGCGCTTCCTTGTCGGCTTCGCCGCGGGTGGGACCATCGACATCGCGGCGCGCCTGCTGGGCGAGAAGCTTTCCCCCGTCTGGGGCCAGCCGGTGGTCGTCGAAAGCCGCGCCGGCGCGGGCGGCACCATCGCCGGCCTTGCCGTTGCGCGCGCCGAGCCGGATGGGCACACGCTGCTGGTCTCCTCCGCCGCTGAGGTCGTGGTCGCGCCACTGACCCAGGCGAATCTCGCCTACAACCCCGCGACCGAGCTGACGCCGATCAGCCTGATCGCGCGCAACCCCTTCGCCCTGGTGGTCACCGAGAGCCTGCCGGCGCAGACCCTGCCGGAGCTGATCGCGCTGGCGAAGCGCCAGCCGCTCAGCTTCGCGAGCTCGGGCGTCGGCACCACCACCCATTTCGTCGGCGAGCTGTTCAAGATCCGCGCCGGTGTCGATATGGAGCACGTGCCCTATCGTGGCACGGCGCAGCTTCAGGCCGATCTGATGGCGGGGCGCGTGCAGGTGGCCTTTGACGCGGTCTCGGCGGTGCTGCCCCAGGTGCGTGCCGGGCGGGTGCGCATGATCGGTGTCGCGACTGCACAACGCAGCCCGCAGGCGCCCGACGTTCCCACGCTGAGCGAGCTCGGTCTGCCGGGTTTCGTCGGTGGCGGTTGGGTCGGCTTCATGGGGCCGGCGCATCTGCCCGCCCCGATTGCGACGAAGCTCGAAACCGACGTGCGCGCGGCCATGCAGGCCGGCGTCGCGGAGCAACTGGCGCAGCGCGGCTTCGATCCTGCCGGCAGCACCAGCGCCGAGTTCCGTAGCTTCATCGCGGAGGAGTCGGCGCGCTGGAGCGATGTGGCGCAGCGCGCCGGTATCAGGCCGTCCTGATCGGGCGTGTGGACGGTGTAGGCGCCGGCCCGGCTTGAGCCGCCGCTGCTCTATACCATGGCGGCGTGGAACACCGGGTCGTGCGTCCCTCGTGCCAGGGCAGCCTCGATCCGGACCGCAAGCCCGTCGCTCACGGCCGTCATTGGTAACCTCACCTCAGGGCTGTCGATCAAGCCGGCGCGCCAGAGCCAATGCTTGATCGGCGCCGGGCTCGGCTCGGCGAAGAACAAGCGCGGCAGGTCGCAGATGCTGTGCCACGCTGCCAGGGCAGCCGCGCCGTCGCCTGCTCGCAGCAGGTCGCGTACCGCGGCGAAGCCCTGCGTCCTGACATGGGCCGAGGCGATGATGCCACCCTCCGCACCTTGCGTGAGCATCGGGTGAAAGAAAGCGTCCTCGCCGGTCAGCACGGCGAAGTCGGCCGGCTTGCGGCGCAGCAGGTCGAAGGACTGCGCCATGTCGGCCGAGCAATCCTTCACGCCGACGATGTTTGGCATCGCGGCGAGTTCCAGCATGGCGTCGTTGCCGAGGTTAACACCGGTCCGGTACGGAATGTTGTAGATCATGATCGGCCGCGCCGTGCCCCTGGCAAGGGCGGTGAAGTGGCGAACCATCCCATCCTGCGACGGCCGCGTGTAGTAGGGGCAGGCGATCAGGTAGCCATCGATCGGCCAGGCAATGGTACGGCCCAGCGCCTTGACGAGCTTCCGCGTGTCGCTTCCCGACAGGCCGAGAAAGAGTGGCAGGCGTCGGCCAAGGCTGGCCAGCTCCTTCGCGACAAGGGCAACCAGGCGCTCGGTCTCGTCATCATCGAGGGTCAGGCCCTCACCGGTCGTGGCGGCCAGGATCAGGCCGTCGAGCGGTTCACCGGCATAGTGCCGCACAAGCCGACGGAGCGACGCCTCGTCGAGCGCGCCATCGCGGAAGGGCGTGACCAGCGGCAGCCAGAGGCCGCCAAGCGTGGGATGATCTGCTTGCACCGTGATCCGTCTCCTTTGATGCCGGAGACGAGACCCGATTGTGACCCCGTCCGAACCGGCGGGGTCTAACCTGATCCTGAAGCGCTCTAAGCTACCGCGCGCGAAGACCCGTCATGCCCCTGGCAGGGCACTTTTTCGATATCGCGGTGTTGGAACGGTGCGGGACCACGTCTTCAACATCGGCCGGCACGATCACCGACGTCAAGATGGCAAGGCCGCGCCCACTCCGCATTACCCGTCGAGCATCTCCCGCATCGCACGCATCGATGTCGCGTAGCCGCGCGCACCGAGCCCGGCGATCACGGCCGTGGCAACGGCCGAGACGAGGGAATGGTGGTAGATCGGTTCCCGCCGGTGGATGTTGGAGATGTGCAGCTCAATGATCGGCACCCGGACCATCTTGAGCGCATCGAGCACCGGGATCGACCGGAATGTCAGTCCGGCGGGGTTGATGATGATGCCGGCTGCCTCAGTGTCGATCGCATCATGGATCCACTCCACGAGCTGACCCTCGTGATTGGTCTGGCGGAACACCACCTCGTCCTCGCCGGCTTCCGCACGGCACATCGCCTCGACCTCGGCAAGCGTCGTACGGCCGTAGATCTCCGGTTCGCGCCTGCCCAGACGGTTCAGGTTCGGGCCATTGAGGACGTGGATGCAGCGGGGCAAGGCGGACTTCCTCGTTCTGCGGCTCAGCCCTGGTAGCCCATCTGCCGCGGCAGCCAGAGCACCAGTTCCGGCACATAGGTGATCAGCATCAGCGCCGCGACCATCGCGACGATGAAGGGAATGGTGTCGCGCACCACGGCGGAGAGCGGTGTGTCCGACAGCTTCGCGACGATGAACAGCAGGAGTCCGTATGGCGGGGTGATCAGCCCGATCATGATGTTCACCACCACGACGACGCCGAAATGCACCATGTCGATGCCAAGTGCCTGCGCGGTCGGCACCAGCACCGGCACCACGATCAGCAGGATGGTACTGCCTTCCAACAGGCAGCCCAGCACCAGCAGGATCAGATTCACCACCAGCAGGAATTCCGACTGGGACATTTCCCAGCCGGCCAGGATGCCGCGCACGGTGTTCGGCACGTTCTCGCTGGTGATGACGTAGTTGAAGGCGAGTGCACCGGCGATCAGCATGCCGATCGCTGCGGTGGAACGCGCGCTCTCCACCACCGCCGCCCAGGTCTGGCGCAGGGTGAGGCTGCGATAGAACAGCGCGGCGATCAGATAGGCATAAGCGGCGGCGACAGCGGCCGCTTCGGTCGGCGTCATCACGCCGCCATAGATGCCGCCCAGCAGGATCACCGGCATCAGCAGCGCGGGGAAGGCTTCCAGGGTCAGGCGCGGGAATTCGCGCAGCGGCACGCGTTCCGAGATCGGGAAGTCGTGGCGATGCGCCATCCAGCTGTTGATGCCCATCTGGGCGATCGCCATCAGGAAGCCGGGCACCACGCCGCCGAGGAACAGGAAGCCGATCGACGCATCGGCAACCAGCGCATAGAGCACCATCGGGATGGATGGCGGGATGATCGGCCCGATGACGGCGGTGACGGCAGTGAGCGCGGCGGCGTAGCTCGCCGGATAGGCGCCGCCCTTCGTCATCATGTCGATCTGCACCTTGCCGCTGCCCGCGGCATCGGCAATGGCCGATCCGGACATGCCGGCGAAGATCACGCTCTGCACCACGTTGACGTGGCCAAGCCCGCCGCGGAAGCGGCCCACCAGCAGGTTGCAGAAACGCAGCAGACGGTCCGTCAGGCTGCCCGCATTCATCAGCCCCGCCGAGAAGATGAACAGCGGCACGGCGAGCAGCACGTAGCTGCCGTTCAGCCCGTTCAGCAACTGCTCGGCGGCGATCGACATGTCCTGCCCGGACAGGCCGAGGTAGATGATGCTGGCCATGATCATGGTGAGCCCGATCGGCAGCCCCATCAGGGACAGGCCGACCAGCGCGATGATCGACAAGGTGAAGGGATCGTGCAGGTTCACGCCGCACCCCGCGTGATGCCGCGCCCGGTTGCCGCGCGCCAGGCGATGACGGCGTGACGGATGATCATGGCGGCGGCGAAGATCAGATAGACCGAGTAGAGGATATCGAAGCGGATGCCGAGATAGGCGCTGCGCTCGACCTTCATGAAGGTGACGTAGTCGAACATCGCGGGCAGCGACCAGGTGAAGACCAGCACCACCGCCGTTCCGGTGATCGCATCGCAGGCGCGGCGCGCACCGGCCGGCATGTTGCTGTAGAGGATGTCGAAGCGGATTTCCTCCTCATCCCGCAGCACCAGCCCCGCGCCCCAGAGGATGCCCCACACCCAGGTGAGAGTGGACAGCTCCGCCGTCCAGCTCAGCGGCGCGTTCAGCACGTAGCGCGTGACGATCTGCAGCATGAAGGCGATGAACATCGCCACCAGCAGCACGGAGAGCACGTCCTCCGCGCGCCGCCGGGCCCAGTCGAGAAGGCGGCACGCCGTCGTCATGCGGGTCAGCGCACCGCCGCGATGCGATCGAGGATCCCTGCCGGCCAGCCCTGCGACTGCGTCGAGGCGAGGTAACGCCGCTGCGCTTCCGCCCGGAAGGCGGCGACATCCGGCTCATAGACCTCGAGGCCTTGTGAGCGGAAGAACGTGACCATCTCCTGTTCCTGCGCAAGGTGGCGTTGGGTGCTCTGGTCGATCGCCTTGTTCACCGCGGCCTGGATCGCGTCGCGCTGCGGCTGGGTCAGCCCGTCCCAGAAGCGGGAGGAGATGGAGAGCAAGTCGTATGCGACGAGGTGGCTCGTCAGCACGAACTGCGTCGTCACCTCGTAGAAGCGCATGGTGCGGCTGGTCGGCAGCGGGTTGTCCTGCCCGTCCACCGTGCCGGATTGCAGCGCAGTGTAGAGCTCGGCGAAGGCCACCGGAGTCGGGTTGGCGCCGAGCGCCTCGCCGAGGAACTGCCAGGTCTCGCCTGGCGGCATGCGCAGCTTCATTCCCGCCATGTCGGCCGGCGTATTGATGCGCTTGCGCGGCCGCAGGTTCACGTGGCGCGTGCCGAAATACAGCGGCCCCAGTACATGGACGTTCAACTGGTCCCGCGCCATGCGGTTGAATTCCTGGCCGATCTCCCCGTTGAAGACCTTGCGCATGTGGTCGGCGTCGCGGAACAGGTAGGCTGAGGCCATCACGGACCAGGCCGGGATCTGGCGGGACAGGTCCTGCGGCGAGAGGTTCGCCATCTCCACATTGCCGCGCTGGATCGCCACCAGCTCCGTGCCCTGGCGGAACAGCGTGGCGTTCAGGTGCAACTCCACATCGAACTGCGACTGCAGGTCGGTTTGGAGGCCGCGCATCGCCTCGGCGCGGATGTCCTGGTCGGAGAAGACGGCGGTGAAGCGGATGCGCCGGCGTGCCTGGGCCCGGGCGGAGACGGCGGGCAAGGCCAGAGCCGCGGCAGCGGCCGTCATGATGGAGCGACGTCCGATGTGCATGCGCATGGGCGTTATCCCTTCCCTGGACATTCTTGTCGCCACGCATCGGCGGCTTGCTGCGACGCTAGGGGTGAGCGGAGGGAGGATCAATAGAGATTCGCAGGAATATCGTAGATTAGCGGAAATGACGGGTATTGCACGCCGGCCCCTGCGTCACCGATACTTCGTCGCTAGCGGTTCTAGGGAGGCGCCGCCGTGACGCGGGCAGGGCAGGAGAGACCTGGCGAAGGGGAAACCTCCGGTGAGGCGGCGTATCGCCGCATCCGGGCGGATACCGTGCTGGGACGGCTCGCCCCTGGCCGGAAGCTCGGCCTCGACGGGCTGCGTGAGATCTATGGCGTCGGGGTCGGCACGCTGCGGGAAGCCCTGACCAGGCTTGCCGCGGAGGGCCTAGTCATTGCTGAGGGACAGCGCGGCTTCGCCGTTGCCCCGGTCTCCGCCGAGGACTTTCGGGAGATCGCCGAACTGCGCCTGCTGCTCGAATGCGAGGCGATCACCGCCTCATTCGCGAACGGGGACCTTGATTGGGAAGGGCAGGTCGTCGCCGCCCACCACAAGCTCGCCGTGCTGGAACGCCGGCTGCTGGCAGCCGAGACGGCCGATGCCTCGCTGTGGAAGCACTATGACCGGGAGTTTCATCACGCGCTGATCGCGGCCTGCGGCTCGACGGCGCTTCTGGAAACCTACGCCGCGGCCTACGACCGCTTCCTGCGCTACCAGATGGTCGCGGTGGTCTTCCGTGGCGCCATCGCGGCGGAGCAGCATGCGGCGCTGCTCGGCTGCGCGCTGATGCGCGACGCGGCCCGCGCGCGGGACATCCTGCGGGCGCATGTCGAAGGCTGCGTGGAGCACGTCGTCCATGGCGGGGCGCTGGTGCCCTTCGTCGCGCGCGACCGCCGCGCGCGGCAGGGCGCCGTACCGCCGGGCGAGGCGCGACAACCGGCGGCAGGCCTCGGCGGATGAGCGGCGGCGTCGCCCTGACGCCGGCCGAGGCCCCGAGCGAGCGCGCCTGGCGTCTGATCCGCGCCGACATTCTGCGCGGCACGCTGGAACCCGGGCGGAAGCTGCGCCTCGAAGGGCTGCGCGACAGCTATGGCGTCGCGGTTGGCACGCTGCGGGAAAGCCTGAGCCGCCTGATCGCCGAACGCCTTGTCGTTGCGGAAGGCCAGCGCGGCTTCGAGGTGTCGCCCTTCTCCGCCAAAGAGCTCCGCGAGTTGGCGCGGCTTCGCCTGCTGCTCGAAGGCCATGCGATGGAACACGCCTTCCGCGCCGGCGACGTGGAATGGGAAGGGCGCGTCGTAGCTGCGCACCACAAGCTCGCACAGATGCAGGACCGCCTGTGGGCGGGTGACGGTGCGGCGTTGGACCTCTGGCGCGGCTTTGATTCCGAATTCCACAGGACGCTGATTTCCGCCTGCGGGTCGCGCACGCTGATGGCGACGCATGCGACCGTCTTCGACCGCTACCTGCGCTACCAGAACCTCGCCCTCGGCTTCCGGGGGGAGATCGCAATCGAGGAGCACAAGGCCCTGCGGGACTGTGCCATCGCTCGCGACGCGGCGCGGGCGCGGGCGGTCCTGGCGGCGCACATCCTCGGCGGCGTTGACCACGCGCTGGCCAGCGGCGCGATCTGACCGGGCGGGATCACAGGACGCGCGGGCCATGGCAGACTGCGCCGGGACCGATCAGAAAGCCGCGCCCTGCCATGGCCGACAGCGAGACCCCAACCAAAGGCGCACGCGTCCGGCGGCAGCGCCGCACACCGGAGGAGACACGGCGCGAGGTGCTGGACGCCGCCATCGCTGAATTCAGCGAGAAGGGCTTCTCCGGCGGCCGTGTGGACGACATCGCGGCGCGGATGCGCACGACCAAGCGCATGATCTACTATTACTTTGGGAGCAAGGAACAGCTCTACGCCGCCGTGCTGGAACATATGTATGGCAGCATGCGGGATGCCGAGCGGGCCCTGTACCTCGATACCCTGCCGGCTGCCGAGGCGCTACGCCGCCTGGTGGAGGTCACTTTCGACCACCATGCGCAGCACCCCGAATTCGTCCGTCTGGTCAGTGTCGAGAACATCCATGAGGCTCGCATCGTCGCTGCCTCGCCCACCATCCCCGCACGCAACGCAGCGATCATCGGTACGCTGCGCAGGCTGATCGCGCGTGGGGAGGGGGAGGGCGCGTTCCGGCCGGGCCTGGATGCGCTCGACCTGCATATGCTCATCAGTTCCTACTGCTTCTACCGTGTCTCCAACCGGCACACGCTGCGGGCCATCTATGGGCGGGACCTCGATGCACCGGAGGCCGTCGCGGCGCAGCGTCGGATGATCGTGGATGCCGTGCTGCGCTATGTGCAACCTTAGGGTCAGGGCTCAGCGGCCGACATCTCCGTGAAGTGCCGCAGCATTCGCTCGGCGTCCGGCTCGATCCCGGTGAACAGGCGGAAGGCGCCGACGGCTTGGAACACCGCCATGCCACCGCCATCGAGCGTGCGGCAGCCGAGGGCGCGCGCCGCGCGCAGCAATTCGGTCTCAAGTGGGAAATAGACGATCTCGGCGACCCACAGGGCGGCCCGCAGCAGCGCCGCCGGCAGCGGCATACCCGGGAACTTCGCCATGCCGACCGGCGTGCAGTTCACCAGCCCGTCGGCATCGGCGAGCGCCCCGACCAGGTCGGCGCAGGCGATCGCGCGTCCGGCACCGAAGCGAGCGCATAGGCCCTGCGCCAGCGCGGCGGCGCGCGGCGCGTCGCTGTCCATCACGGTCAAACGACTGACGCCCTCGGACAGCAGCGCATGCGCCACCGCGGCACCCGCGCCGCCGGCGCCGAGTTGCACGACCCGCGCGAGCACCGCATCGGGCAGGCCACGACGGAAGCCCTCCGCGAAGCCCGAGCAATCGGTGTTGTGACCGATGCGCCGGCCGTCGCGCAGCACCACCGTGTTCACCGCGCCCAGCGCCCGCGCATCGTCCGACAAGGCATGCAGCAGCGGGATCACGGCCTGCTTGCAGGGATAGGTGATGTTGACGCCTGCAAAGCCCATGCGCTCGGCCGCGGTCAGCAATTCGTCGAGTGCCTCTGGTCCCAGGCGCAGCAATTCGAGGTCGATCAGCCGGTAGATCAGCCTGAGACCCTGTCGCGCGCCTTCGCGTTCATGGAGCGCCGGCGAACGGGAGGCCTGGATCCCTGCCCCGATCAGCCCAACCAGAACCGGCGGCAGGCGGTCGGAACTGGTCATGGTGGATCTCCCAAGGGGTGGTAGGTCTTGCTTGCGGCGTTATGTACTGATTGGTACATACAAGCGCAACGTGCCGGCGCGTCGCGACGCCGGTTCAAGGACGAGTGGCACCGCCACGGGCCATCGTCTTCGACGTTCGGGCGTGTCGATGCCGGATCGGAGGATGTGTGATGCCGCAGCGCAGCCTGCCCAAATCCATAGCCACCGTTTGCCTGTCCGGAACCCTGCCGGACAAGCTCGAAGCCGCAGCGGCCGCCGGCTTCGACGGCGTCGAGATCTTCGAGAACGACCTGCTCACCTTCGATGGCACACCGGCCGATGTGCGGCGCATGTGCGAGGATCTCGATCTCGCCATCACGATCTTCCAGCCCTTCCGCGATTTTGAGGGGATGCCCGAGCCGCAGCGCAGCCGCAACCTCGACCGGGCGGAGCGCAAGTTCGACACCATGCAGGCGCTGGGCACCGAATTGATCCTGGTCTGCTCCAGCGTACATGCCGCAGCACTTGCGGAACCGGCGCGCGCAGCCGAGGACCTGCGCGCCATGGCCGAACGCGCCGCGGCGCGCGGTCTGCGCGTCTGCTATGAGGCGCTGGCCTGGGGCCGGCACGTCAGCCGATGGCGGCAGGCCTGGGACATCGTGCGGCAGGCCGACCATGCGGCACTCGGCCTGTGCCTCGACAGTTTCCATACCCTCTCGCTCGGCGACGATCTTGGCGGGCTTGCGGGGACGGTGCCGGCGGAGAAGCTGTTCTTTGTCCAGCTCGCCGATGCGCCGAAGCTGTCGATGGATGTGCTGTCCTGGAGCCGCCACCACCGGCTGTACCCTGGTCAGGGTGAACTGCCCGTCGCGGATTTCCTGAAGGACCTGCTCGCCACCGGCTATGCCGGGCCGCTGTCGCTCGAGGTCTTCAACGACGAGTTCCGCGCCGCGCCATCGCGCCGCATCGCGCGAGACGGCCAGCGCAGCCTGGTCCTGCTGGAAGATGAGGTGGGCCTCGCGCCGCTGCCGGCACTGCCGAGGCTCTCCGGCATCGAGTTCGTGGAGTTCGCCGTCGATCACGCGGCGCGAGAGGAACTCGGGCGCTTCGTCGGCGCGCTTGGTTTCCGGCGCGCGGGGCTGCACCGCTCGAAGGATGTCGAGCTGTGGCGCAATGGTGGAGCGAACCTCATCTTCAACGCGGAACCGGACAGCGCGGCGAGCGAGCGCTTCGAGCAGCTTGGCCCCTGCGTCTGCGCCATGGCGGTCCGGGTGGACGACCCGGCCCGGCTCGTCGCACGCGCCGAAAAGCTATCCTACGCGGTCTGGCGCGAGCGCATCGGCGCCGGCGAACGGCGCATCCCGGCCGTGCGCGCCCCGGACGGCACGCTCCTGTACCTGGTCGAGGACCCGTCCGCGGAGGGCCGCCGCTTCTGGGAGGACGACTTCCACCTTGAAGCCGCCCACGATGGCGGCGAATTGCGCGGCGTGGACCACGCCGCTCAGGCGATGACGCCGGACATGATGGACAGCTTCGTCCTGTTCTACCGCGCATTGCTGGGTCTGGTGCCGGATACGCCCTGGGAGTTGCCCGACCCCTACGGGCTGGTGAGTTCGCGTGCCTTCGTCACCGGCGACGGCAGCGTGCGGCTGCCGCTGAATGTCTCGGAAAGCCGGCGGACCGGAACGGGCCGCTTCGTCTCGGCCCATGCAGGGGCCGGCGTCCACCATGTCGCCTTCATCGCGGCGGACGCCGCCGCGGCCGTCGATGCCGCTGCATCACATGAAGCGCCTCTGCTCGACATCCCCGAGAACTACTACGAGGACCTCGCCGCCCGCTTCGACCTCGACGACGCGACGATCGCGGCGCTCGCCAGGCGCCACTTGCTCTACGATCGGGATGCTGCCGGCGGCACCTTCCTGCATGCCTACACCCATGCCTTCCGCGACCGCTTCTTCCTGGAGATCGTCGCGCGCGCCGGCGGCTATGCAGGTTTCGGGGCGGCCAATGCGCCGGTCCGCATGGCGGCGCAGAGGCGCCTCGGGCCGAAAGGGTGAGGGCCGCTGATTGGCATTGCAGTCGCTAACCAGGAAAGCTTATCGTCAACCGTGACGCTCTACCGGTGGTTATCCAGATGAGCGCGGGGGGTTCCGATGAACAAGCCCATCGACGTCGTCCTTGCTGACGACAGACTTCTCTCGGAGCATACAGACTTGGACATGCGGCAGCCCTGGCTCCGCGCGGCGATCGCGGCGCTGGACGAGATAATGGCCGCCGCGCATGAGGCCGGGGATTGGCGGGCGCTGCGGGTGCTGCACTCGGTCACGGCCCTGCTGACCGCCAGCCGTCACTAGAACCGATCGCACGCAGCGCCGGCTCAAGACCCTTCGGGGATGAGGGCGCCTTGCAGGAAGACCGCGACGGCGTCGGCGACCAGCCGCGCCACCTCCGTCCGCGCCGGCGCTTCCTTGAGGCCGAGCAGGTGGAACACGTGCGCCGTGCCGATTGCCATGCCGAACAATGCGTGCGCCGCCGCGCGGGCATCCGTCATGCGCAGCCGGCCCTGAGCAATTTCGACCGCCAGACGCCGTTCGAGCGAACCTGCGCCGCGACCGGGGCCCGCCCGATGAAAGGCCTCGGCGAGTTCCGGGGACCGCTTCACCTCGGCGATGACAAGGCGGAAGACCGCGACCTGGCGCGGTTCGAACAGGTGCCGGCTCAGCGCTTCCAGCATGCCCCGCAGCGCGGTCGCCAGGTCCGGATGGTGTTCCAGCGCCATGTCCACGCCGAAGGGCGCGAGGCAATCCTCCATCACCGCTTCGAACAGCGCGGCCTTGGAGGGGTAGTGCTGATACAGGGTGCGCTTCGACATCCCCGCGCCGCGCGCCACCTCATCCATATGCGCCGCGGCATAGCCGTCGCGCAGGAAGACCTCGGCGGCCGATTCGCGCAGCAGGCGGCAGCGGTCCTCATCGGACAGGCGCCGCCGTGCGATCGGCTCCGCCGCCACGCTCATGACCGTCCGGCTTGTCCCTGCGCCATGGTGCCGCTCCTCTCCTGCCAGCCGCCGCCGAGGGCACGATACAGCGACACGCGGTTTTGCAACCGCAGCAATTCAAGCCCGATCAGCTCCTGCTGCGCGGTGAAGAGCTGGCGCTGGGAATCGAGCGGTGCCTGGTAGTTGTCGAGCCCGCTGCGGAAACGCAGCAAGGCGAGGCGGTAGGCGGCCTCATAGGACGCGACGAGGGCGCGCTGCGCGGCGATCTGCCGGTCATAGGTGCCGCGGCCGGCCAGCGCGTCCGCGACCTCCCGGAAGGCGGTCTGCACCGTGCGCTCATAGGTCGCGACCTGGATGTCCGTGCGGATGCGCGCGGCATCCAGGCTGCCTTCGAGCGCCCCGCCGGTGAAGATCGGCAGGTTGATCTGCGGCGCGAAGGACCAGATGCCGCTGCCCGCGCCGAACAGCGCCGACAACGCGGCACTGCCGGTGCCCGCGCCGGCTGTCAGGGTGATCGAGGGGAAGAAGGCGGCCCGCGCGGCGCCGACCTCCGCATTGGCGGCGGTCAGGTTGCGCTCCGCCGCCAGCACGTCCGGCCGGCGCAGCAGGATCTCGGAACGGACGCCGGGCGAGACCTCCGCCACGGCCGGATTGCGGGCCGACAGCGACGCCGGCAGCAGGTCCGCTGGCACCGGCTGGCCGAGCAGCAGCGCCAGCGCGTTCACATCCTGCGCCTTGGCGCGGGTGTAGCGTTCCAGGGTGGCCCGCGCCGTCTCCACCGAGGTCTGCGCCTGGCGCAGCGCGAGTTCAGTCGCCGTGCCGCCTTCATAGGCCGCGCGGGTGATGCCGTAGGCTTCCTGCTGGTTGGCCAGCGTGCGCTGCGTCAGCTCGATCAGTTCCTGGTCGGCGGCGATGGCGAGCCAGCCGCTGGCGACCTGCGCCACCAGGCTAATCTGCGCGCTGCGCCGCGTCTCGGTATAGCCAAGGTAGCGTTCGAAGGCGGCGGTGCTGAGGCTGCGCGTCCGGCCGAACAGGTCGATCTCATAGGCGCTGAGGCCGACGCCCGCATTGTAGACGCGCCGTGTCACCCCCGCCGTGCTGTCCACCGGCGCGGCGGAGGAGGCAAGGCCGAGCGGTGTGCGGCTGGCATCGAGGCTTGCGGAGGCGCCGAGTTGCGGGAACAGGTCGGCCCGCTGCACCCGGAATTGCGCCTCGGCCTCCGAGGCATTCAGCACGGCGATGCGCAGGTCGCGGTTGTTGGCGAGCGCTGTTTCGATCGCACGCTGCAGCCGCGCATCGGTGAAGGCGTCCCGCCAGCTGATGGCGTCGGCGGCGAGCACCGGATCCGCCGGCGCGGGTGCTGCTGCGGCGGTGCGGCGGTAGGCCGGTCCTTCCGGCCAGCCGGCGGTGACCGCGGCGTCGGTCGCCGGTCGGTCGGGAATCAGGCTGCAACCCGCAGTGAGCAGCACCGCGAGGGAAAGGGCGGGAAGGCGGGACATGGTCACTCTCCGGCCGCCGGAACTGCGGCGGGGGGATTTGATTCGGTCTTCGTCTCGGACTTCCGCCGTGTGCGGAACAGCCGCAGCACGACGAGGAAGAAGACCGGCACGAAGATGATGGCGAGCAGCGTGCCGGCGGCGACGCCACCCAGCACGCCGATGCCGATGGCGTTCTGCCCGCCGGCGCCCGCGCCGGTGGAAATCGCCAGCGGCACCACGCCAAGCCCGAAGGCGAGGGAGGTCATGATGATCGGGCGCAGCCGCTGGCGCGCGGCATCCACCGCCGCTTCCAGCAGGCCCATGCCGCGGTCGAAATTCTCCTTGGCGAATTCGACGATCAGAATGGCGTTCTTGGCCGACAGGCCGATGGTGGTCAGCAGCCCGACCTGGAAATAGACGTCGTTCGACAGCCCGCGCGCGAGCGAGGCCGCGACCGCGCCCAGCACGCCGAGCGGAACCACCATCATCACCGCGGCCGGGATCGACCAGCTTTCGTACAGCGCGGCGAGGCAGAGGAAGACCACCAGCAGCGACAGCGCATAGAGCGCCGGCGCCTGGCCGGAGGATTGCCGCTCCTCATAGGACAGGCCCGACCAGGCATGGGCGAAGCCGGGCGGCAACTGCGCCATCAGCCGTTCCATCTCGGCCATCGCCTCGCCCGTGGTATGGCCCGGTGCCGGGGCGCCCGCGATCTCACGCGACGCGACGCCGTTGAAGCGTTCCAGCCGCGGCGAGCCATGGACCCATTCGGTGTGCCCGAAGGCGGAGAACGGCACCATCTGGCCGGAGGCATTGCGCACGAACCAGCGGTCGAGGTCGCCCGGCAGCATGCGCGCGGCGGCTTCGCCCTGGAGATAGACGCGCTTCACCCGACCACGATCCATGAAGTCGTTGACGTAGGTCGAGCCCCAGGCGGTGGACAGCGTGGTGTTGATATCCCAGACCGAGAGGCCGAGCGCGCTCGCGCGTTCCCAGTCGATGACCAGGCGGAACTGCGCTTCGTCATTCAGTCCGTTCGGGCGCACGGCGGCGAGCACAGGGCTTTGCGCGGCCAGGCCGAGCAACTGGTTGCGTGCGGCCATCAGCGCGTCGTGGCCAAGCCCGCCTTCGTCGAGCAACTGGAAGGTGAAGCCCGTGGCGTTGCCGAGCTCGGTGATCGCCGGCGGGGCGAAGCCGAAGATCATCGCGTCGCGATAGGTGCCGAAGCGGCGCATGATCCGCCCCGTCAACGCCTGCACGCTGTTGGCGGCACCCGGCCGGTCGGACCAGTCGCGCAGCTTGACGAAGGCCATGCCGGAATTCTGGCCGCGCCCGCTGAAGTTGAAGCCGTTGATGGCGAAGACCGAGGCGACGACGCCGCGCTCATCCTCCAGCAGGTAGCGCGTCACTTCGTCCAGCGCGCGCTGGGTGCGGTCGGCGGTCGCACCGGGGGGGGCGACGATCTGCACGAAGGCGATGCCCTGGTCCTCATCCGGCAGGAAGCCGCCGGGCAGGCGCAGGAACGCGACGCCCAGCCCCGCCAGCAGCGCGGCATAGATCACCAGCATGCGGAAGGGCCGCCGCAGGCTGGCGCCGACGCCGCGGGTATAGCCGCGATTGGCGCGGTCGAAGCCGCGGTTGAACCAGCCGAAGAAGCCGCGCTTGCCCTGGCCCGGCTTGTGCGGGCGCAGCAGCGTGGCGCAGAGCGCAGGGGTGAAGAAGATCGCCGTCAGCACCGACAGGCCCATCGCGGTCGCGATGGTGATGGAGAACTGGCGGTAGATCACGCCGGTCGAACCGCCGAAGAAGGCCATCGGCAGGAAGACGGCGGACAGCACCATGCCGATGCCGACCAGCGCCCCGGTGATCTGGTCCATCGACTTGCGCGTCGCCTCGATGGGCGACAGGTGTTCCTCTGCCATCAAGCGCTCGACATTCTCGACCACGACGATGGCGTCGTCGACCAGCAGGCCGATCGCCAGCACCATGCCGAACATGGTCAGCGTGTTGATGGTGAAGCCCGCGGCCTGCAGCACCGCGAAGGTGCCCAGCAGCACGACCGGCACGGCGATGGTCGGGATCAGCGTCGCCCGGAAGTTCTGCAGGAACAGGAACATCACCAGGAAGACGAGGCCGATCGCCTCGATCAGCGTGTGCACCACGCTTTCGATGGACAGCACGACGAAGGGCGTCGTGTCGTAGGGGTACACCACCTCCAGCCCCTGCGGCAGCAGCGGGCGCAGCCGGTCGATGGTGGCGCGCACGGCCGCCGCGGTGTCGAGCGCATTGGCACCGCTCGCCAGCTTCACGCCGATGCCGGCGGCGGACTGGCCGTTGAAGCGCGCTTCGGTGGCGTAGCTCTCGCTGCCGATCTCGATCTGCGCGACGTCGCGCAGCCGCACCTGCGACCCGTCGGTGCGCACGCGCAGCAGGATCGATCCGAATTCCTCGGGTGAGCGCAGATAGGACGGGCCGATGACGGTGGCGTTGAGCTGCTGGCCCTGCACGGAGGGCAGGGCACCCATCTCACCGCTCGCGACCTGCACGTTCTGGGCGCGGATGGCGGTCGCCACATCGCCTGGGGTCAGGCCGAAATTCAGCAGCCTCGCCGGGTCGAGCCAGATGCGCATCGCATATTGCGACCCGAAGACCTGGTAGTCGCCGACGCCCGGCGTGCGGCTCAGCGGGTCCTGCACATTGGTGGTGAGGAAATCCGCGATATCGGCATTCGTCATCCGCCCGTCAGTCGAAACGAAGCCCACCACCACCAGGAAGTTGCTGGTGGACTTGGCGACCCGGATGCCCTGCTGCTGCACCGTCTGCGGCAGGCGCGGCACGGCGAGCTGCACCTTGTTCTGCACCTGCACCTGCGCCGTGTCGGGATTGGTCCCCTGGCGGAAGGTCAGGGTGATGGTCGCGCTGCCATCCTTCGACGCGTTGGAGGAGAAGTAGAGCAGGTTGTCGATGCCGCTGAGCTGCTGCTCGATCACCTGCACGACGGTGGATTGCACCGTCTCGGCCGAGGCGCCGGGATAGGTGAGCGAGATCGAGATGGCGGGCGGTGCGATGGAGGGATACTGCGCGACCGGCAGGCTGCGCAGCGACAAAGCGCCGGCCAGCATGATGGCGATGGCAAGCACCCAGGCGAAGACCGGGCGGTCGATGAAGAAGCGGGCCATGATGAAAGTGCCTCAGTTCGCGGCCGCGACCTGGCCGGGCCGGGCAGGGGCCTCGGAGGCTTCGACCCGGGCACCGGGGCGGATGCGAAGCACGCCCTCGGTCACCACGCGATCGCCGGCGGCGAGGCCTTCCGTCACCAGCCAGTCGGTGCCGATCGCTCGGCTGGTTTTGAGGATGCGCTGTTCCACCACGCCCTGGGCGTTCACCACATAGGCCATGGGCTCGCCGCGCGGGGTGCGCATCACCGCCTGTTGCGGCACCAGCAGCGCCTGGTCGATGGTGCCTTCCTCGACGCGGGCGCGCACGAACATGCCTGGCATCAGCAGCCCGTCGGGATTCGGGAAGACGGCGCGCAGCGTCACCGACCCGGTGCCCTGGTCGACGATCACCTCGGAGAACTGGACCTCCCCCCGCCGGGCGTATTCCGAGCCGTCCTCGAGGATCAGCACCGCCGATGCGCGGTCGGCGGCGTCGCGGCGCAGCACGCCATCCGCGACGTCGCGGCGTTGGCGCAGCAGCGCGGCACTCGGCTGCGTCATGTCCACATGGATCGGGTCGAGCTGGGTGACGGTGACGAGGGGGGAAGACTGGCTCGCCGTGACCAGCGCGCCCACCGTCACCGAGGACCGCCCGGTGCGCCCGGCGATCGGCGAATTCACCACGGTGTAGCCAAGGTTGATGCGCGCCGTGTCCACCGCGGCCTGGGCCGAGGCGACATCCGCCTGCGCCTGGCGCAACGCCGCTTCCGCGAGGTCGAGATCCTGCTGGCTCACGGCGCGCGCGCGCACCAGCGGGCGGTAGCGGTTGACGGTGAGTTCAGCCGAGTTCGCGGACGCTGCGGCACGGGCGAGCGACGCCTCCGCGGTCTCAAGGGCGGCCTGGAAGGGGGCGGGGTCGATGCGGAACAGCGGCTCGCCGGCCGCCGCTTCCTCGCCTTCGGTGAACAGCCGTTCCCGCAGCACGCCGCCGACCTGGGGGCGGACCTCGGCCACCCGGAAGGCGGTGGTGCGGCCGGGCAGCACGGTGGTGACCGGCGCGGGCTGGTGGCGCAGCGTCACAACCGTGACCTGGGCGGGAGGCGGCGGGGCGGGCGCGGCATTGGCGGCGCCGCCTGATTTGCCGTCGCACGCGGTGAGGGAAAGTAGTGTCAGCGCGGCGGCAGCGCCGATCCCGACCCTGCGGTGGATGGCGGAGTGCTGGCGCGAGGAGAGGAGCGGCATTGGGGATCCCATGCGGAAACCGGCTAGTTTTCTAAATGGAAACTGACGAGTTTCTTGCTGGCGGTCAAGTTGCCCGTTGCAACGCAACATGACGTTCCGGATGTTTATCCATGGCGGATTTCCGGCCTGCTACGCGGACTGCCTGCGCGCGAAAGGTATGTCACTGCTGCAACGGTGAAGGCGGGAGCGCGGTGGAGTCCGTGTCAGAGCTGTTCTTCGACCGGCAGCCGCTGAACCAACCAGGCCACGGCGCGCCGCCACAGGGATGCCGAAGGTTCCTGCCGCAGAATCCCTGCGCTGTCGCGCCAGCCCAGGGCGCCACGGTCCCAGACCATTCGCCAGCTCAGCGCGGGATCGGCGAGCCGCGCATGCTCATCGGCCACCGCCTGCGCCACCGCCGGATGCCGCACATGGGCGCCCATCTCGGTGTTCAGCGCCGCCGATCGCGGATCGAGGTTGAAGGAACCGACGAAGGCCTGCGATCCGTCCACGACGAACGCCTTGGTATGCAGCGCGGCACCGCGCGAACCGATCAGGCTGGCATGCTCGCCGGTGGAGCGCGGCTTCAGTTCAAACAACTCGACCCCGGCTTCCAGCAGTGGCCGGCGATACTTCGCGTAGCCGCCATGCACCGCCACGACATCCGTCGCCGCCAGCGAATTGGTGACCACCGAGACGCGCACGTCGCGCGAGCGGACCTCCCGCAGCAGGGCTAGCCCGGCCTTGCCGGGCACGAAGTAGGGCGAGATCAGAAGCACCTCGCGCCGGGCGAGCCGCAGCGCATCGGCGATCTCCGCCGCGATGCCGCCGGCCGCCCGTGCCCGCTTGCGGGCGCCGAGGCCACGCCGTGCCTTCTCCGGCGGATCCGCGACCACCTTGACCGAACCGCGCCCGACCGGGGTCAGCGCCAGGCCAAGCCGCGGCTGTGCCGGTCCGGCCAGCATCGCCAGCAGGTCCTGGGCCTCAGGTTGCGCCGCGGTGCGTTCCAACGCCTGCCGCAGTGCCGGCAGCCCACCCTTCGCCCCGGTCGTCGCGGCAACCTGGTCGGCGGGCCGCGCCAGGGGGCTGGTCC
The DNA here is from genome assembly GCF_057586215.1 of Roseomonas sp. SRI_022. NCBI lineage: Bacteria > Pseudomonadati > Pseudomonadota > Alphaproteobacteria > Acetobacterales > Roseomonadaceae > Roseomonas > Roseomonas sp. SRI_022. The sequence continues at coordinate 20,229 of NZ_JBYCZL010000019.1, read as the reverse complement.
AGTAGCGGTTGAATACCAGAAGCGCCTGGGCGGCCGCCGGGCCGGCGATCAGCAGGTCGAGGTCGCGGAAACTGATGCTGCCCTTTGGCCCCACGCCGAAATACTCGTCGCCGAGATTGCGGCCGCCCACCACGGCCAGGGCGCCATCGGCGATCCAGGCCTTGTTGTGCATCCGGCGGTTCAGGTGCCAGTTGCCGAACAGCAATTCCAACGGCAGGCCGAGACGGCCGAGGACGCGCCAGCGTCCGCCATTGAACAGCCGCACCTCGATGCGCGGATGCGCGCCGAGCGCGGCGAGGAGGCGTTCGCGCCCGGGCGCATAAACGCCGTCCAGTAGCAGCCGCACCTTCACGCCGCGATCGGCCGCGCGCAGTGCCTCCGCGGCCAGCAACTGTCCGGTCAGGTCGGCGCGCCAGATGTAGTATTGCAGGTCCAGGCTGCGCTCGGCGTCGCGTGCGCTGCCGGCCCGCACGGTAAAGGCCGCCGCGGGATCCGATATGGCGGCGATGCCGGCGTCGCCGTCCCAACCCGTGCAATCCCTGGCCAGCGAGGCCCGGACGCGGCGTTCCAACCGCGTGAAGGCTTGGTCCGTCGGGGCTTCGGCGAGGTGCATCTGGTGCCCGCCTGCCGCTTCTAAGCGGCGCGCTGCATCCCTTGCGCGGCCTCGCCCAACCGGACCAAGGCGGTCAGCGGAAGATGGTCCGAGGCAATGCGCGCGCGCGGGCTTTCATGGACGGCGACATCCGTCACCAGCCCCTGCGGCCAGCCCAGGATGCGATCCAGCGCCAGCATGGGCAGCCTGGCCGGGAAACTGGCTGGCGCCACATCCGGCACCGTGAAGACCGGCTCCAGCGCGCGCAGGGATGACCGGGCGCCGGGTTGCCACTCGTTCAGGTCGCCAAGCAGCAGGGTCGGCATCACCTTGCCCTCAGTCAGGGCGTCGAGGATCGTCGCCGCCTGGCGCTTCCTGTGCCGCCGCAGCAGGCCGAGATGCGCCGCGACCACGCGCAGCGGACCCGACGGCAGGTCGAGTTCCGCAACGACGGCGCCGCGCGGTTCGGCGCCCGGCAGGTGCAGTCGCCGGAAGCGGGCGGGTGTGCCGGGCCGCACCAGCAGCGCGTTGCCGTGCCAGCCATGGCCATCCGGATCAGCGGAGACGCGCAGCGGTACGAGGCCGGAAGCATGCTCCACCGCGGCAAGGTCCAGCAGCCCGGTGCGGCGGCCGAATCGCTTGTCCACTTCCTGCAGGGCGACGATGTCCGCGCCGAACTCGCCGATCACAGCCGCCGACCGGGCGGGATCGAAACGGCCATCCACGCCGACGCATTTGTGCATGTTCCAAGACGCGACGCGCAGGTCGTTGCTGCCGCGCGGCGTGGCGGCGACCGGGGCGGGCGGGGCAACTGGTGAGCGCCGTTCAGCCATCAGGTCACGAACGCGCCGGGTCAGGTGGGATATCCGCGGCGTGTAGGAGGACGGCGCGCGGCGCGACGGGATCAGGGGCATCGATGGCTTTCGGCGATCCGGACGAGGTCTCTGCGTAACCACACATTCGAACGAAAGTTGCGGCATCCAAGCGCCGGCCCGGGTATCGCCCTGGCCACCAGGCACCCGCGCCGGATGGACATGCGGTCGGGCCCGCCCGCCTGCAAGGAAAATCTCGCGGGCGGCGCCGAGGCGGCGGCCATCAGCCCGGGCGCTGCATGCGGCGGGCCAGGTTCTCCCCGATCATCACGCAGGTGAAATGTAAATTGGCCCGGCAATCGGTCGGCATGATGGAGGCATCCGCGACGCGCAGCCCGGTCACGCCGCGCACCCGCAGGTCCGGATCGACCACGCCGCGCGGATCCTCATGCGCGGTCATCCGGCAGGTGCCGGCAGCGTGCTGGATGTCGCCGGCCTCACGCAGCATGACGGCGTCGAGCGCGTTGTCGTCCAGCGCCGCGGCCTCCTGCATCGATAGGTCGCTGTCGCCGAAGCGGATCGACTCGGCGATGCTGGACAGCGGGGGCAGGGCGGCGAGCGTTGCCAGCCGTCGCACGCCGTCGCGCATCCGCAACCGGTCGCGCGGATCGGCGAGCATGTTCTCGTCCACCTCGGGCTGCGCGTCCGGGTCGGCTGAGGTGAGGCGCAGGCTGCCGCGTGAAAAGGCATCGTACAGCGCGACGCCGACCGCGCCGCCCGGCGCGGGTGCGCCATCGGCCGTCAGGCCACGGTGATTGTAGGCGATCATGATCATATCGCGCTCCCCGCCGCTGCCGAGGCCGCTGCTGTAGGTCAGGCAGCAATTGGTGTGACGCGCATCCGCCCCCTGGGCGCGGAAACCGGGTCTGAGCTCGATGGTGGCGCGCAGGATCGGGTGGTCCATCAGCCCCTGCCCGACGGCCGACTGGTCAAACTGCACTGCGATGCCGAGCGCGCCCAACGCCGCGGCCGGCCCGATGCCCGAGCGCATCAGGATGGCCGGGCTGTGGATCGCCCCGGCGCAGAGCACGATCTCGCGGCCTTCGATCTCCTCCCAGGCATCGCCGAAGCGCACACGCACGCCGCGCGCGCGGCTGCCCTCGAACAGCACACGGTCGACCAGCGCGCCGCCGCGGATGGTCAGGTTCGCGCGCCCGCGCGCGGGCTCCAGGTAACCGTCGTTGGTCGTCACCCGCAGCCCGTCGCGCAGGTTGATCGGGTTGCAGGAAATGCCTTCGCCCTCCGGCGCGTTGAGGTTCGGCTTCCAGCGATAGCCCGCCGCCAGCGCGGCATCGCGCAGGGCGAGATCGACCGCGCCCCAGTGTTCCTCCGGCATGCGGAAGACGGGCAGGGGGCCGCCCTGGCGGATGCCGGGGGCAATGCCGGTATCGGCGTCGTCCTCGATGGCATCGAACAACGGCAGCACGTCGCTTGCCGCCCAGCCTTCGCAGCCGGCCTCGGCCCAGGCGTCGAAAGCGGCGGGGACGCCGCGGATGGCAATCTGAGCATTGACTGCGGAGGAGCCGCCCATCGCCTTGCCGCGCCAGTAGAATTTCGGCTCCTGAACCGCGGTCCGGCGTGTCATCAGCCCCGGCCACTGCCATTCGGCCTGGTGTCGCGGGTCGTGCATGAAGGGGACGATGTTGGCACTGCGCAGCGCGTGCGGTGCGTCCGCGGACCGCCAGTCGCGCCCCGCTTCCAGCAGCAGCACGCGGCGATGGCCGTCTTCCGACAGCCGCGCGGCGACCGGCGCGCCGGCGGAGCCGGCTCCCACCACAATCACGTCATACATGGCGTTCGGCGTTTCCTGACTTTCCAAGATTTGGGGGACATCGAAGCGATCGGAGCACCGGATCCTTCGCCCGGCACCCCAACTTGTTCGAATTGGCCAAGGAGGATCCCGATGGCGGCACGATAGGCGATTTCCTGCGATCCCAAGGCCGCGATGCGGGACACGCGTGTGCCGCAAGACCTCGGGACTCCCTTGCAATCACGCGCCAAGCACCCATTTGCCGCTGGTCAGCCTCGTTTGGTTCGGCCTGCTCTCCAAGCTCGTGATCGAGCGCCGAGCCCGCTGCCCGCTCCCTACAGACGTTTGATCCGCCTTGCGATCTCGCGTGGCGGCACATCGAGTTCGATCGGAATTTCCCCATGTCCAACGGCACCATCAAGTGGTTCAACGCCACCAAGGGCTTTGGCTTCATCCAGCCGGAAGATGGCACCAACGACGTCTTCGTCCACATCTCCGATGTGGAACGCGCCGGCATCACCGCACTGCGCGAGGGTGACAAGATCACCTATGACGTCCAGCGCGGCCAGCAGGGCAAGATGTCGGCCTGCAACCTGAAGCTCGCCTGATACCACGCTTGCGAAGGGTGGGTGCTGCGGTGCCCGCCCGTCCTCTTCGCCCGCGGTGCCATTCATGGCTGCGGCGGGCATCGGATCGACCCGCACGTTCCGCATCGCCGCTGGCGCTGCCCTGCCGTCGACCGGACAAGCATTCACGACCCACTCTCATCAAGGAATATGGCGCCGCGGCCACGTGGGCTGCGCTGCCGGTAGTACACATGCATACCCAGTCTTCTGAGCTTGCCCTTTGCGGGCGCCCGACCCACCAGACGTCCTCCAATCCGCTGCGCGACACGCATGACGCGACGAGTGTGCCCAAGCCGACCGGCCTCTCCCAGGCGGAGCTTCGCCGGATCGTGCTGGATCTGATCGGCTGACCGGGCCGGCGCGATCCGGCAATTGGCTTCGTCCTGCGTCCGTCTGCTGGTCGGACCCGGCCGCCCCTTCATGTAGCGGGACGGTCGCTGCCGATTGCAGAACAATACCGGAACACGATAAAGTTCCGCATTGCACGGAGATATGGCATGGCGGCGGCAAGACAGCGGGCGGCGCACCCACTCGACGTGGCGCTTGTGCGTCTGCAGGCCATGGCCGTGCGTGGCGTCCAGCCCATGCGCATGGCGCGCGAGGTGGAGATCATCGTGTCGGAATGGCTGGCCGCGGCGGATGCCGACCCGGCGGCGGTGAGATCCCGCCTCGACGAATTGCGCGAATTGCTGGCCGCTGGCGTCAGCGATGCCGAGGAGCAGGTCTCCTACGTCGATCCCGATGAGGCCGCCGCCGTCAAGCAGGCCGGGATCACCCTGGCGGCGCTGGTCGCGACCCGGGACGCCGTGACCCAGGCGCGTGACGCGCTTTAGCATCCCGGCCAGCGCATTGCCCGAATGCGGCCGGCGACGCTGACAAGCCCGGCGGCCTCCGCTATGCCAGGGCACCCGCAACGGAGATTCTGCCTGTGTCTAAGAAGTTCCTGACCGAAGTCATCGCCGGCGCGACCGATCTGTCCGGTGTCGCATCGGCCAAGCTGGCAGGCGATATCATCGAGGCGATCAAGGGCGAAATCGTCCAGAGCGGGCGCTTCACCATCCCGGATTTCGGCGCCTTCGTCGTCCGCGAGACCCCGAAGCGCACCGGGCTGAACCCCAAGACGGGCGAGAAGGTGCAGATCAAGGCCGGCGCCACGGTGCGCTTCAAGGCCAGCCCGTCCCTCAAGACCGCCGCGCTCGGCGGCGTGAAGAAGGCCAAGCGTAAGTCCACGAAGGGCTGAGGCTTGGCGACGATGGAGCGAGCGGTCCGCATGGAACCCGTCCTGACGCCGCTGCTCTGCCGTGAGGCGCGCGCGCTGCTGGATCTCGACACCGCCGAGGTGGCCTTCGTCGCCCGGATCCCGGTGGCGGTGCTCGAGACCTTTGAGGCCGGCCACGCCACGCCGCCGATGCCGGTCCTCGCTTCTCTGCGCCGCATTTTCGAACGCAGCGGCGTGGCCTTCACGCCGGAGCGCAGCAAGCGCGGCGTGGAACTGCGAGCCTGCGCCTAGGGCAATCGCACACGGCCGGAAGAGGCCGTGTGCGTGACGAGGCTTGCACACAGCGGTTGATCCGGTTTCGACCGCTCCGGCGCGTTGCGGTCCGTTGTTTCCCGGCGTCGCGGTAACATCACCGCGACGGACCCCCGCGCCCCCGGTCTAAACCCAGCTGCGGGTCAGTCCGCAGGCATCCAAGCGTTGTATGACGTTTCGCAGCATCCGCATGCTCGCTGTGTCGGAGTGCCCCGCGGCACTGGTATGATGCGGATCAAGGCGATCTGCATGCGCAGCTGCGCATGCTGTGCCTTCGCCACTCGACAGGAGAATCGCCATGACACCAGACCTCGGTCCCATGCCTTGGGCCGCCTATGCGATGGATGCCTGGCAGCGCTCCGTGATCTTCCTCGACGTGCTGCGCCAGCGCGGCAACGCTTTCCTTGAACGCGAGGACGATGCCATGCGCAACGTCCTTACCTTCGATTTCGACGTGGTGATGGACGGCCGCAACCTGCCGCGGCCGGTGAACTACTGGATGGCGCGGATCACCCCGCCAGCCGGCGCGCCGCCGACCGACCCGCAGAACCGCCCCTTCATCGTCATCGACCCGCGCGCCGGGCACGGCCCGGGCATCGGCGGCTTCAAGGCGGACAGCGAGATCGGCGTCGCGCTGGCCGCTGGCCATCCCTGCTATTTCGTCGGCTTCCGCCCGAAGCCCGAGCCCGGCCAGACCATCGAGGACGTGGTCCGCGCCATCGTCGCCTTTGCCGAGGATGTCGGCCGCCGCCACCATGTCGCGGATGGCAAGCCGATCGCGATCGGCAATTGCCAGGCGGGCTGGGCACTGCTGATGGCCGCAGCCATACGCCCGGATGCCTTCGGCCCGCTGCTGGTCGCCGGTAGCCCGGTTTCCTACTGGGCCGGCGTGCCGGGCAAGGCGCCGATGCGCTATCTCGGCGGGCTGCTCGGCGGGTCGTGGCTCACCGCCATGACGGGTGATCTCGGCGGCGGCACCTTCGATGGCGCCTGGCTGGTGACGAACTTCGAATCCGGCAATCCCGCCAACACCTACTGGACCAAGCAGTACGAAGTCTGGGCGGATGTGGACAAGGCCGCCGACCGCTATCTCGGCTTCGAGAAATGGTGGGGCGGCCACGTCACGCTGAACGCGGCGGAGATGCAGTTCATCGTCGATGAGCTGTTCGTCGGCAACCGGCTCGCCACCGGCGAGCTTACCTTCTCGGACGGCACGCGCGTCGATCTGCGCGCCATCACCTCCCCGATCATCGTGTTCTGCTCGGAAGGCGACGACATCACGCCGCCGGCGCAGGCGCTGTCCTGGATCACCGATCTCTACCCGGACCTGGACGACCTGCGCACCCATGGCCAGACCATCGTCTATTCCGTGCATGGCAGCATCGGCCATCTCGGCATCTTCGTCTCCGGGGGCGTGGCGCGGAAGGAGCACAACGAATTCGCGTCGAACATGGACATGATCGACGTGCTGCCGCCGGGCCTCTACGAGGCGGTGCTCCATCCGGCCGAAGGCGCCTCGCCGGCCGGCGCCGGGCACGGCAACTGGCTCGCGACCTTCGAGGCGCGCGACCTCTCCGCGCTCGCCGCCTATGGCGGCACCAGCGCGGAGGATGAACAGCGCTTCGCCGCGATGCGCCGCGTGTCGGAGACGAACCTCGCACTGTACAAGCAGTTCGCCCAGCCCGTGATGCAGGCGATGGCCACGCCGGCGACGACGATGCTCTCGACGCAGCTGCATCCGGCACGGCTGTCCTACACGCTGTTCTCGGACCGCAATCCTTGGATGGGTTGGGTGCGCTGGGCCGCGGACATGGCCCGCACCAATCGCACCCCGGTCGCCGATGACAATCCGGGCCGCGCCGCCGAACGCCAGGTCTCGGAGGCCGTGACGCAGGCGCTCGAGGCCTATGGCCGCCAGCGCGATGCGATGAGCGAGCGGTTCTTCCGCGAATTCTACGCCGCCCCCAGCGTGCAGGCAGCGACTGGCGTTGCGGCGGCCAGCGCGCCGGCACGCCTGCATCCCGGTCATTCGCCCGACCATCAGCGCTTTGTGGCGCTCGCCACCGAGCGCCTGCGGGCGGCGATGGCGGAAGGCGGGCTGCGCGAGGCGGTGCTGCGCGCATTGCTCTGGGTGCGCTTGCCGCTGGCCCAGGCGGATGAGCGCAGCTTCGCCGTCGTCCGGCGCCTGCGCCAGAAATACGGTGCGGATGTTCTGCCGCTGCCTGAATTCAAGCGTATCGTCCGGGATCAGTTCTTCATGCTGATGATCGACGAGGCACGCGCCATTGCGACACTGCCGGCGCTGTTGCCCGATGACGCAGTGCTGCGCGGCGAGGGGTTCGCGATACTGCGTGAGATCGTGACCTCGGGGGGCGAGATGCCGGACGAGGTTCAGGCGCGCCTGGCGCAGATCGAGCGGATCTTCGCCAGCGCCGGAGCGCCTGCGGCGGAGCAGCGGCTTCTGTCTGCCGCGCCGGCGGGGGAGGCCGACGGATCGGGCAACTTGGCGCGACGCCGCATCCGCCCCGCCACGCGATCGAGCTGACGCGGCGCCACAAGGGCGGGGCCGCGGCGCCCCGTCCGTCCTGCCGGCACGGGACCTCCGCGTTCAATGAGGGCACGGGGCGCTGGCCGCGGACAGCCTCCGGCGGGATGATGGCACCGCAGCGCGAAGGGTGGCCGACGCGCCGAAGGGGGGTCTGATGACCACGCCATCGACTGGGCGCCTGACCGGGCTCCTGCCGCCCCTTGCCTGGATCGGCGGCTACCAGCCGGCATGGCTGGGCGCTGACCTTGTCGCGGGCCTCACGCTCGCCGCCTATGCCGTGCCGGTCGCGCTCGCCTACGCGACGCTGGCCGGCCTGCCGCCGCAGGTGGGTGTTTATGGCTATTTGCTGGGCGGGCTCGGCTACGCGCTGCTGGGGTCATCCAGACACTTGGCGATCGGCCCGACCTCCGCCATCTCGCTGATGGTCGCCGCCTCGGTCGGCACCATGGCGGGCGGTGACGCGGCGCGCTACGCGGCGATCGCGAGCCTCGCTGCCTTTGCCGTGGCACTGCTCTGCCTCATGGCCTGGGCATTGCGGCTCAGCGTATTGGTCAAACTGATCAGCGACAGCATCCTGGTGGGGTTCAAGGCCGGGGCCGGCATCACCATCGCGATCACCCAGTTGCCGGCACTGTTTGGCGTTCCAGGCGGCGGGCACAACGTCATCGCGCGCATCACGACCCTGGTCGGGCAATTGCCCGGTCTCGATCTGCTGACGCTGCTGGTCGGCTCGGTTGCTCTCATCTTGCTCGTTGCCGGCGGCAGGCTGTTGCCTGGTCGACCCGTCGCGCTCGGCGTCGTGGTGCTGTCGATCGCGGCCGCCGGGCTGTTCGGCCTTGCCGGGGAGGGCGTGACGGTGACGGGGCAGATCCCCCCGGGCCTGCCGGAACTCGGCCTGCCGCCGCTCCGCCTTTCGGACGTGGAGGGTATCTTCCCGCTCGCCGCAGGTTGCCTCCTGCTTGCCTATATCGAAGGTGTGTCGGCGGCTCGCGGCTTTGCGGAGAAGCACGGCTACCCGCTCGATGCCCGGCAGGAATTCCTCGGCCTCGGCGCGGCGAACCTCATGGCTGGCTTCGGGCATGGCTATCCCGTGGCTGGCGGCCTGTCGCAATCCGCGGTCGCCGAGAAGGCCGGTTCGCAAACGCCGCTGACGCTGGTCGTCGCCTCGGCGACGCTCGCGCTGTGCCTGCTGTTCCTGGCAGGGCTGCTGGCGGACCTGCCGAAGGCGACGCTCGCCGCCGTGGTGCTGACGGCAGTGGCAGGGCTGATCGATATCCGGGAACTACGCCGGCTCTGGCGCATCAGCCCTCCCGACTTCGCCGCGGCGGCGGTGGCGCTGGTGGGCGTGCTGCTGCTCGGGATACTGCAAGGCATCCTGCTCGCGGCGCTGGCATCGGTGCTGATGCTGCTGGTGCGGGCAAGCCGACCGCATGTCGCCTTCCTGGGTCGCATTCCGGGCGGTGCCGGCTATGGCGACATGGACCGGCACCCGGAGAATGAGGCGATCCCCGGCGTTCTCGCCTTCCGGCCGGAAGGATCGATCCTGTACGTCAATGCGGAGGCGGTTCTCGAGGCGGTCCTCGCGCGGCTCGCGACGGCGCAGCCGGGTTCGGTGCGGCTCGTCGTCTGCGATCTTTCGGCCTCGGTGCATCTCGACCTGGCCGCCGTCGGCATGCTGCGGAAGCTGCATGCCACGCTGTCGGGACAGGGCATACGCCTGGTCGTGGTCGGGCCGCATGGCGGCGTTCGCGATCTGCTGCGCCGGGAAGGCTTCGCGGCGCTGGTAGGCGGCATCGACAGGGCGGTGACGCTTGTGACGATCCTCGCCGAGGCCGAGCGCGGATGATGGCGCCGATCGGGCGATGAGCCCGGAATGCTGGAATCGGCTATCGTTTTCATCTGGATTTGACTCGCCGCGGCGCGGAATGTGCCTGGCAATCAGGCGTGTCGGTCGCAGCCGGGCCATCCCGTACACGTCGCACGCCATCCGGAGCCTGGAACCGCCATGCGCCTCGACCGCCTGCTTCCCCTAGCCCTGCTGGGCACGACCCTCGCTGCCTCGGGCGCCAGCGCGCAGGGCGCGGATGAGCGTTCCGGCTGGAGCTTCCAGGTCAGTCTCTACGGCTGGGTGCCGACCTTCGACGGGACCCTGAACTACGCCCTGCCGGCCGGGTTCGGCGGGACCGCGACGGTCAAGGCCGATGCGGGCAACTATCTCAGCGATCTCAACTTCGCGGCGATGATTGCGGCGGAGGCGCGCTACGACCGGTTCTCGGTCATCACCGACCTGATGTATCTGGACCTCGGGTCGAGCTCGAGCCGGGTGGGTTCCGTCAATCCCGCGGCGCTGCCATCCAACCCCGTCTCCAGCACGCAGAATCTCAGCGGCGATTCCACCCTTCAGGCGACGGTGTGGACGCTGGGGGCGGGTTACACGGTGGCCTCCGGCAGCTGGGGCAATGTCGATGTGCTCGGCGGCTTCCGGCTGCTGGCGGTGGATGCGCGGACGAATTACGGGCTGAGCCTCGATATCACCGGCCCGCGCGGCGGTGGCGTGGCGCTGTCACGCAACGGCCGCCTGTCGGGCAACACCGACATCTGGAACGGCATCGTCGGCGTGCGGGGCCGCATCCTGATCGGTGATTCCGGGTTCTTCGTGCCGTATTACATCGATGTCGGCACTGGCGATTCCAACCTGACCTGGCAGGCCTTCAGCGGCATCGGATACCAGACCGGCTGGGCCGGCGTGCAACTGGGCTACCGCTACATGTCCTTCGACCAGGGCAGCGGCAGCCTTGTCGAGAAGCTGTCGATGGGCGGTGCCTATCTCGCGGTGAACTTCACCTTCTGATCGGCCCCGCCCGAGGGGCTCATACCGCCGAGCCTTGCTGGTGACCTCGTCATCAGCAAGGCGAACGGTATGGCGCGTGGGGTTGGCGGGGCGGCCGCGCGCGCAAGCAGGATGCTGACACCGAGTCAGCCGTAAGGCTGGCCGGTATCAGCCGATCCCCTCCATCCCCGCCAGTGCGAGGATCGTCGCGAGCGTGGTGCGCATGCCGCGCAGGCTTTCCTCCGGCGCGACGTCGAGCCATTCGTCGAGCGAATGCGCCCGTCCGCCGCGCCCGCCCGCGCCGACCTTCAGCGCGGGGATGCCGAGGCTCATCGGCACATTCGCGTCGGTCGAGGAGAATTCGAAGCGCGGCGCATAGCCCTCCGCCGCGACCGCCGCGGCGGCGATGCCGCAGATCGGCGAGCCCGCCGGCGTTTCCCCCGCCGGACGGTCGCCGACGCGGGTGAGCTCGGCGGTGATGACGCCGGCGGCGATGGAGCGCGCGGCATTCTCGGTCGCGACCGCCTCATCAACGATCTTCAGGAAACGCTGGTCGAGCCGTTCCAGTTCCGCGGCGGAGGCGGAGCGCAGATCGACCTCGACCGTCACCGCATTGGCGATGGCGTTGATCGAGGTGCCGCCGGAGACGACGGAGACGCAATGCGTCGTCGGCGGCGACTTTGGCACCTCGACCGCTGCAAGGCCGCGCGCGGCTTCGGCCATCGCATACATCGGGTTCACCAGGCCGAAGGCGGCATAGGAGTGCCCGCCGGGCCCACGGAAGGTCACGCGGTAACGTCGAGACCCGACGCCGCCCGAGACGATGCGATCGACGTCCGGGCTGTCCACGGTCAGGAAAGCGCGGATGCGCGGGCGGTGGCGCGAATTGGCGAACAGGTGCCGCACGCCGCGCAGGTCGCCCAGCCCTTCCTCCCCGACATCGCCGACGAACAGCAGGTCGTGCCGCGTGCGGATGCCCGCCGCATCCAGCGCGCGGATGAAGGCGAGGTTCACCGCGAGCGACCAGGTGTCGTCGGACACGCCGGGGGCGAAGAGCTTCGTCCCCTCCCGCCGCACGCGCACATCGGTGCCGGCGGGGAAGACGGTGTCGAGATGGGCCGCCACCACCAGCACGTCGCCATTGCCGAAGCCGCGGCGGATGCCCATGACGTTGCCGATCTCGTCCTGCTCGACTTCCTCGAGCCCATGGGCGCGCAGCATGTCGAGATAGGCGCTTGCACGCTTCTCCTCCCCGAAGGGCGGGGAGGGGATCTCGGTCAGGGTGATCACGTCGGCCACGGTGCGGTCGTGCTCGGCGGCGAGCGTCGCGGTAGCCTTGGCGAAGCGGGCATCGGTGCGGATGGCGGCGATGGTCTCGGAAGCGTTCATGTCGTGATATCCAGTTCGGCGCGGAGGCGGTCATACTCCGCCGCGAAGGTGGCGGCGAGGCCACGCTTGTCGTCCTCGGGGATGAAGGCGCCGAGGATGCCGTTCAGCATGAAGCGGCGGAGGTCATCGAGATCGAATCCGAAATCATCGACCATCATGGACCAGCAGCGCTGCGGATCGACGCGGTGCAGCGGCGGATCGTCGGTGTTCGGATGGATCAGCAGCCCGGCGCCGGGCATGCGGCGGATGGGGTGGTCGATTGCCCAGCGTTCCGGTTCCAGCGTCCGCAGGTAATAGGAATTGGTGGGCACCACCGTGAATACGATGCCACGATCCGCGCAGCGGCGCGCAAGCGCCGGGTTGTCGAGCACGGTGTAGCCATGGTCGATGCGCTCGACCCCCAGCAGGTGGATCGCGGTCTCGATGTTGCGCCAGTGGCAGCCGAATTCCCCGGCATGGGCGGTCAGGCGGAAGCCGGCGCGCTTGGCATCGCGGTACGCCTTCCAGAACGCCTCGGGCGGGCCGTCATTCTCGCGATAGTCGATGCCAAGGCCGGTGATGCGGTCGCGCCGATGCGCTTCCATCCATTCCACCATCTCCGTGGCTTCCTCGGGCGTGCCTTCGCGGTCGATGGAGGGGATCAGCAGCGCCGAGATGCCGTGGTCGTGCTTCGCATCGTCGAAGGCGGCGAGGATCGCATCCGCGCCGGCGGCATAGGGAATGCCAGTGTCGCGCGCCGCACCCGTGGGGTTCCAGAAGATCTCGGCATGGCGGACGCCCTGCGATGCCGCGTCCTCCAGATATTCGTAGGCGATGCGGTGCAGGTCTTCGGGGCCGCGCATGATGCGCTGCTCCAGCGCGCGCAGGATGTGCAGCACGCCCTTGGGCTTGGCATCGCGGCGCGCCAGATCGGCGACCTCCTCCGCCGTGTAGCCGGCGCCCTGCCGGGCGGCCATCTCCGCCAGCGTGTCCAGCCGTATGGCGCCGAGCAGATGGACGTGCAGCTCCACCTTGGGCAGGCGGCGGCAGAATTCGCCCAGATCCATTAGGCAACGCCAGCCGGATAGCCGTCCCGCTGCGGATCGGCGGCGCCTTCCAGCGCGCCATCCCACATGGCGATGCCATGCACGCCCGCGAAGGCATAGGTCGTCGGCACGCGCTTCACCTTGTAGCCATCGGCGGCCAGCGCCGCTTCCGTCGCGCGCGGGATGCGCAGCGACAGGTCCAGGGTCGCGCTGGTGGCGCTGACACGCGGCGCCAGCACCGCTTCCTGGATGCCCATGCCGAAGTCGAGCAGGTTCACCAGCACCTGCGACAGCGCGACCCCGATCCACGCCCCGCCCGGCGCGCCGAGCGTCGCAACGGGCGCTTCCCCTTCCAGCACGACCAACGGCGACATGGAGGAATAGCGCCGCTTGCCCGGCGCATAGGAGGTTGGGTGGCCCGGCCGCGGATCGTACCAGTTCATCGCCCCGTTCAGCATGAAGCCCAGACCCGGCACCACGACGCCGGACGGCACGCCCAGCGTATGCGTCACCGACACCACCAGCCCATCCGCATCGACGCAGGAAATGGTGGTGGTCCCCTTCGGCTCGGCGCCGACGCGGGTGAGATCCGCGCGTTCGCCGTGCATGATGCGCGCCGCCGCGTCCGCGGCGTGCGCATCGCCGAGCAGCATGTCGAGCGGCACCGGGACGAAATCCGGATCACCGACATGGGTGTCCTTGTCGATGCCCGCGATCTTCATCGCCTCCGCCAGCACGGCGATCATCGCCGCGCTGTTGTGACCCATCGCCGGCAGGTCGAAATGCTCGAGGATGCGCAGCACCTCGGCGATGAATACGCCGCCGGCGGGCGGCGGCGGCAGCACCAGCGTCCGTCCGTGATAGGGCACGCGTAGCGGCGCGACGCGGCGGCTGCACACGGCGGCGAGGTCGGCCTCGGTGATCAGCCCGCCATGCGCGGCCATGTCGGCGGCGATGCGGCGAGCGATCTCCCCGCTGTAGAAGGCGTCAGCGCCGTCGCGCGCGATCGTTGCGAGCGCGTTCGCCAGCTCCGGGTTCACCACGCCGTCGCCCGGCCGCTTCGGGGTGCCGTCTGCGCGCAGGTAAAGTCGCGCGCCATCCTCGGTCAGCTTCAGCTTTTCGGCGGTGTTGACGCGGCCATAGGCGGTCTCGTCCATCGCCATCATGGTGTGGACGTGGGGACGCACCATCCAGCCCTTGCGCGCGCAGTCGATGGCGCCGTCGAACAGCCCCGACCAGGGCATACTCCCGAAGGCGGCATGCGCATCGGCGAAGGTGCGCAGGATGGACGGCACGGTCACCGCCGTGCGGCCCATCTCGTTCACCGCGCCGCGCAGGACGAAGCCGTAGCCGTCGCTGCATTCGCGCTCGAACAGGTTGGACCACATATCGGCATGCGCGCCGGCGGGGCAGGGGGACAGGCCATCGAAGACCGTCTGCGTGCCGGTCTTCGGATCATGAATGGTCAGCACGCCGAGCCCGGCGATGCCGCACATCATCGGATCGACTACGCCTTGGGTGAAGGCGCAGGCGAGCGCTGCGTCGATCGCATTGCCGCCGGCGGCGAGCACCGCGGCGCCAGCCTCCACGGCCTCCGGCTGCGGCGCCACGATCATGGCACGAGGTTTCGGAATGCGGCGTTCGGGACGGGCCACGATCACGTCCTCCCCCAGGCGATCACGCCATCCGGGCCAGGCATGCGCTCGACGCGGCCCATCACCTCCAGCCGCCGCAGATGCGCGAGCGTCTCGCCCAGCCCGAAGCCCAGGCTGCGGTTGTCGAGCGGGCGGCGGAACAGGGCCGGCAGCAGGGCGTGGGTGGTGGATGGCGTGCGGCACGCCTCTTCCAGCGCGGCGAGCCGGTCGGTGTGATGCGCCGCCAGCGTATCCAGCCGCTGGTGCAACGGCGTGAAGGGTTCGCCGTGCGATGGCAGGACAAGCGTGTCCTCGGGTAGCACGCGGAAGCGTTCGAGCGTCGCAAGGAACGCGCCGAGCGGGTCGGCCATCGGCTCACCCGCATGCAGCCCGATATAGGGTGTGATGCGCGGCAGGATCTGGTCGGCGGCGATCAGCACCTTCGCCTCCGGGCAGAACAGGCAGGCCATGTCCGGCGCGTGGCCCTGACCGGTCATGACCCGCCACTCGCGCCCGCCGATCAGCAGGGTGTCGCCATCGGCGATGCTGCGGAAGGCACGCGGCAGCGGCGAGACCGAGACCTGGTAGAGCGGCCCGCGCGCGCGCTGGAAGGCGCCGTACTCGGCCGGCGCGCCGGCGATGCGCGCGAATTCGACCTGGTGCTCGATCATCTCGGCGCCGGTGTCGAACCACAGGGACCGCGCCTGCAGCCATTCGATCCGCGTCATCATCGGCGTCAGCCGGTGCTCGGCCGACAGCCAGCCCATCAGCCCGGCATGGTCGGGATGGAAATGCGTGATCAGCAGGCCGGTAAGGGGCCGGTTACCGAAGGCCTCGCCGGCCAAGGCCTTCCGCCAGTTCCCACGGGTCTCGTCATTGCCCATGCCGGCATCGATGGCGAGCCAGCCTTCGCCATCCTCCAGCAGCCAGACATTCACGTTGCTGGGAGGAAAGGGCAGGGGGAAGCGCATCCAGCGCAGGCCCGGGATGATGGTCTGGGCCTCGCCGGGCGGGGGGATGTCGATGTTCATGTCCGGCGCAGCGTGGCCCGGCCGGGCCGGAGGCTCAATCCCCGGCCCACGCATGGCAGGTCGCCGGCCTGGCCCGACCGATCGGTCGGCGGCCGCCGCATGCCATTGCAGCGCACGGCGAACCGGCCGAAACTGAGCGGACACGGCCGCCACACGAGCCGAGGAGGATACGTGACGCACGCGGACGCGATCGACTGTGACCTGCACCCGGGCGTGCCCGGTGTGGCGACGCTGCTGCCCTACATGGACGACTACTGGCACCACACGCTGAAGGAACGCGGGATCGAGGTGCTGGAAAGCGCCTCCTACCCGCCCAATGCGCCATCCTCCGTGCGCGATGACTGGCGTGGCCCGAAGGGCGGCGCGCCATCCACCGTGGGGCAGTTGCAGGCCCAGGCGCTCGACCGCTGGGGCGCGTCGATCGGCATCCTCAACCCGTTGTTCCCGGTGCAACTGCCCTTCAGCCGCGACATGTCGGCGGCCATGGCGCGCGCGGTGAACGACTGGGTGCGGGCGGAATGGCTCGACCGGGACGCCCGGCTGCGCGCGGCCATCCTGCTGCCCAACGGCATCGAGGACGCGCTCGCCGAGATCGAGCGCCTGTCCCCCGACCGCCGCTTCGTGCAGGCGATGGTGCTCTGCATGGGGGAGATCCCGCTCGGCCGACGCGAATGGTGGCCGGTCCATGCGGCGCTGGAGAAGGCCGGGCTGCCGCTTGCCATCCATGCCGGTAGCGCCTGGCGGCATCCGCCGACCTCGGTGGGCTGGCCGTCCTGGCATGTCGAGGAATACGTCTCCAACGCCTATGGCTTCCAGGCTTCGCTCGCCTCCCTGCTGACCGAGGGTGTGTTCGGCAAGTACCCCGGCCTCAAGGTCGTGCTGGTCGAATCCGGCGTCTCCTGGCTGCCGGCCTTCCTGTGGCGGCTGACCAAGTCCTGGAAGGGCGTGCGCTTCGAGATCCCCTGGGTCGATCGCCCGCCCGCCGAGATCATCCGCGACCACGTGCGCCTGACCGTGCGCCCCTTCGATGCGCCGGAGGATGCGGACGGCGTCGCCCGCCTGCTCGACCACCTACGATCGGATGAGATGCTTCTCTGGGCCACCGACTGGCCGCATGCGCATTTCGAGGGCGACGCGACCGTCCCGCCTGGCCTGCCGCCGGGCCTGCTGCCGAAGATCATGGTGGAGAACCCGCGGGCGACCTATTCTCGGCTGCGGGAAGAAGGAGGAAGCGCATGAACCTCGTCCGACCGATCGTCGCCCCGGGACGTCCGGCGGCCGCGACGCTGGGGCTGGTGGATGTCGACATCCATCCGCGCGTGCGCGACCTGTCCGAGTTCCGGCCCTTCCTGTCCGACGCCGATTGGCACCGCCTGGCCACCTACGGCATCCACGCTCGGCACGGCTTCGCCAAGGGATACCCGTTCCCCAAGGCCGCACCGCTTGCCTGCCGGCGCGACGCCTGGCCGCCGGGCGGCGGCCCGCCGGCCTCGGATCTGCCCTTCCTGCAGCACCAGTTGCTCGACCAGTACGGCATCGATTTCGGCGTGCTGAACCCGTTGCAGCCCTCCGGTCAGGGCGACGTGAATGACGGGCTGTCCATCGCGCTCTCCCGTGCCGTGAACGAATGGCAACTGGCGCATTGGGTGGACCATGAGCCGCGGCTGAAGGCCTCGATCGTCGTCCCGTATGAGGACGGCGCGGCATCGGCCGCCGAGATCCGCCGCTGGGCCGGCGACCCGCGCTTCTGCCAGGTGCTGCTGATGAGCCGCACCTGCGAACCGCTTGGCCGCCAGCGCTATTGGCCGATCTGGGAGGCCGCAGCCGAGGCCGGGCTGCCCGTCGGCATCCACGCCTTCGGCTATTCCGGCCATGCCATGACCAATGGCGGCTGGCCGTCCTTCTACATCGAGGAAGTGCAGGAACACGCGACCTCCGCCCAGGCGCAGGTGGCCTCCATGGTCGTCGAGGGCATCTTCGAGCGCTTCCCCGCCCTGCGCGTGGTGATGATCGAATGCGGCTTCGCCTGGATGCCGGCCCTCGGCTGGCGGCTCGACGCATCCTGGAAGCGGCTGAAGGATGAGGTGCCGCATCTGAAGCGCGCGCCCTCGGAATACCTGCGCGAGCACGTCTTCCTCTCGACCCAGCCGATCGAGGAGCCGGAGCGGCCGGAGCATCTGCTCGACACCATGGGCTGGATCGGCTGGGACCGGATCCTGTTCGCCTCGGACTATCCGCACTGGGATTTCGACGATCCCCGCCTCGCCATCCCTTCCTACATCCCGGAGGAGAAGCGGGCGGCGATCTATGGCGGCAACGCGAAGAGGATCTACCGCTTCCGATGAGCAAGCATGTCGTCGCACCGGCAGCCGAGATCCCGCCCGGCGCGCGCAAGGTGGTCGAAGCCGCGGGCAAGCGCATCGTCGTCTTCAATCTGGATGGCGACTTCTTCGCCTTGCTCGACCGGTGCCCGCACCAGGGTGGCGCGCTGTCTGGCGGCATCCAGTGCGGGCTGACGCTGTCCGACGAACCGGGCCGGTATCACTTTTCCCGCGCCGGGGAGTTCATTCGCTGCCCCTGGCACCAGTGGGAATTCGACATCCGCACCGGCAAATCCTGGTTCGATCCGCGCCGGACCAAGGTGCGGCCCTTTCCGGCCGGGGTCGAGGCGGGTGCGACGCTGGTGGAAGGCCCCTACCAAGCGGAGACCATCCCCGTGCGGGTGGAGGAATCCTATGTGGTCATCGACGCCTGAGCCGCCCGCGGCTCACTTTAGGATTTTAGGATTTTAAGTACTTTAAGCCTTTATCGGCCCCGGTCCGCCGTGGGCGCAGTTGGTCCCTTGATGAAAGGAACATATCAGGAACGCGCGGCGAATGCCAGCCTTGCCTCCGGCAGCCGCGCGACGTCGCAGCGCCCTTCGCCAATGATGCCCACCGCGCGTGCATTGCCTAACCTGTCGTCCATGATGATGCGAATCGCACCCACCGCCTGCCTGCTGGCGCTCATCGCCACAACGCCTTTCGCGACGGCCTGGGGCCAGGGATCGCCGTCGATCAGCGGGGCGCCGTCCGGCAACCCCGTCACCATCGCCCAGCGCGTCATCCAGCGTAATTTCGACCGTTCCGCCTGCCCTCGCGTCACCCGGGCGCGGCGCCTCGACAACGGGTCCATCCACGCCACCTGCGACAATGGCGAGACCTTCCGCGTCTTCGAGATCGGCGGCCGGGCCGTCGCCATGCGCTGCTCGGCGGCCGCGCGGCAGGGCATCGAAGGCTGCTGAATCGCTGGCCGCCAGGCCGTCAGCACCCATGCAGCCGCCGGCATGACAGATACGCCTGGAAGCAGCGCTGCATACATCCCGCCCGATCGGTCGGCGTGAAGGCCGGTGCGCCGGGGTTCATGCTCCACATCGGTGGGCAGGCGACCTGGCAGGAACTCTGCTGCCCCAGGCAGGCATTGGCGAGCGGCGCTGGGCATCGCGACGGCGCCTCCCCCTGCGCGGCAGGCGCGCCGGACGGCGGCGGCTGGTTCATCGGCGCGCCGAGGGGCGGTGGCTTCGTCGTCGGTAGCCCCTGCGCCAGCACCGGGCCGGCCATCAGCAGCAGCAGCAACGGCAAACCCAGATGCCAAAGGAATCTGGATTTACCGCGCGCAGGGTTGGCGTGGCGGCTGCGCGCGGGACAAAGCCAAACCCAAACTCCACTGGAGTTTGGGTTCATCAGCATGCGGCGCATCGCGGGAACCTTGATCGGGGAGCGGGCGCGCGACAGTCGCGCGACGGTGAAGGCCCGGTCAATCACGTGCTGCGATCGGGATGAAGTGCTTCAGGACACAGTGCCATGCGCGGCCTTCGCCATGGCGAAGCCATTCTCCGTTGAGACCATGACGCCTACTATCCTCGGTGGAGGCGCGGGATTCGGACGCGCCGCAGCAATGACCGGTTCGGAGCCGACCACAGCATGGCGAGTCCGCGCTTCATCCTGAAGACCGAGCTCACGGGGCTCGAACCGGTGACCGTCGGCGGCGCCGCGGTGCTCGATGCCGATGCACGGCTACGCGGCCTGCTCGGCCCCGACCGTGCGGCATTGTTCGCCGAACCGGTCATCACCTGGGGCAATGGCCGCAACGCCGGATCGGTGTCCTGGTATGCGGTGGCAGGCGGCGATCCGGTGCCGCTCTCGGCGCTGCCGCCGGCGCGGCGCGCGGCGGTGGAACAGACCCTCGCCGCCGAACTCGCCGCGCTCGCGCCGCTGATGGGCGACCCGCTGCTGCGCGGGGCGCTGGTGCTGGCCGGACCGGATTCGATCCTTGCCGCCGATGACCGCCCACTGATCACCGGCTGGGGCCTCGCACCGGCCGGCGCGCTGCGCGACCCGTCGAGCCGCCTCGCGCATCTGC
>NZ_JBYCZL010000018.1:0-113663 GCF_057586215.1 Roseomonas sp. SRI_022 | reverse complement strand
GGCGGTGGCCGGGCCGCACACGCGCCGCGCGGCGGCGGCAGGCACCATCGGTGAGGAGGACGATCATGGCCAAGTTGCTCGGATTGATCCTGGTTGCCGCGGGCCTCGCCGGCGCCCTTCCCGCCAGCGCCCAGACGCAACCGACCGCTGTCGCACCGGAGGCCACCGCCGAACGGCCGCCGGCGGCCCCTCGCCCCGTTCCACCGCGCGCCTTCCGCTCCCCCGAGGAAGGCTTCACCGCGCTCATCGCCGCGATGCGGGCCCATGATGAGCGCGCATTGCTGGGAATCCTGGGTTCGGCAGGCGGGCGGCTGATCCGGTCCGGCGACCGCGTGGCGGACCGCACGGCGCGCGACGCCGTCATCGCCGCCTACGGCACGAAGAACGAGATCCTCCGCCCGGCACCGGACCAGGCCGTGCTGCAGATCGGCGAGGATGACTGGCCCCTGCCGCTTTCGATGGTGCAGCGTGGCAATGCGTGGCGGTTCGATGCCGCGGCGGCGACGCAGGAAATCGTCGATCGCCGGATCGGACGAAACGAGCTCGACACCATCGAGACGCTGCGCGCCATGGCCGACGCGCAGGAGGAATACGCGCGCGGCGCCGGCCGGCATGGTGGGCTGCGCGCCTATGCGCGGCGTTTCTTCTCCACGCCCGGCCAGCGGGACGGGCTGTATTGGCCGACGGCGGAAGGCGAGGCCGAAAGCCCGCTGGGGCCGCTTGCGGCAGCAGCAAGCGCCGGTGGCTACGGGCGCCGCCAGCGTGGCGAAAGGCCGGAGCCATACAACGGCTATGTGTATCGCATCCTCGAACGACAGGGCCAGGCGGCAGCCGGCGGAGCGATGGACTACGTCGTCAATGGACTGATGATCGGCGGCTTCGCCATCATCGCCGCGCCGGCCCGCTACGGATCAACCGGTATCAAGACCTTCATGATGCGCCATGACGGCGTGGTGTGGGAACAGGACCTCGGACCCGGTACGGAGCGCGAGGCGGCGGCAATCGACGCCTTCGATCCGACCGAGGGCTGGCAGCGCGTTCCGGAGTGATCGACGCCGGCGGTATTACCCAGGGCAGGCGCGCCGGAAGAAGCGGCGCGAACTGACCGCCCTTGCGAACCTGCAAGCGATCAGGCCGGGACCTCGCCGGATAAGGCCTGGATGCCGCCTTGGCCATCATGCTGACTGCCCTCGTCAAAAATCGGGGGCGCCAGTTCGTCGAGACGGCTGCAGGCGACCAGATGTTCATCCCCAACGGCACGAAGCGGTGGGGCCTCGCTGCGGCATCGCTGGTTCGCGTGCGGGCATTGGATGCTGAAGCGGCATCCCGCTGGCGGAGCGATCGGGCTTGGTGGTTCACCCGGCGCCAGATACCGACGACGGATCGCGGCACCTTCCGGCCCTTGGAAGGCGGCGGCGGCGATGAGTGACCAGGTGTAGGGATGCCGTGGCGCCGCGAAGAGCTTCCGCGCCGGCGCCTGTTCGACAATACGGCCGAGATACATCACCGCCACCTCGTCGCACAGGTGCTGCACCACGGCGAGGTCATGCGAGATGAAGACATAGGTCAGCCCGAGCTCGCGCTGCAGCCGCCGCATCAGGTTCAGGATCTGTGCCTGGATCGCGACATCCAGGGCCGAGACGGGCTCGTCACAGATGATGAGCCGCGGCTTGCTGGCGAGCGCTCGCGCGATGCAGAGCCGCTGCCGCTGGCCACCGGAGAATTGATGCGGAAACAGACGCATCGCCTCGGCCGGAAGACCGACTTGTGCGAAGAGCTTCCGGACCTCGGCGTCCCGGCCGTCCGGTTCGCCGATGTTCAGCAGATCAAGTGGCTCCCGCACGAGCGCGCCGGCGCGCCGGCGCGGATCGAGAGACGCATAGGGGTCCTGGAAGACGATCTGGAAGTCGCGCCGGGCGGCCCGCAGCGCGGCCCCGCGAAGCGCGCTGATCGGCACGCCGTCCAGCATGACGCTGCCGCCGCTGATCTCCACCAAGCGCATCAGCGCCAGGGCAACCGTGGACTTCCCCGAACCGCTTTGGCCAACGATGCCGAAGGTGCTCGCCGGCTTCACCTGGAAGCTGACGCCATCGACCGCGTGGACATGGGCGCGCGGCCCGAAAGGGCGCGTCCGACCGGCGGGAAACCGCACCTCAAGGTCGGTTACATCGAGCAGGGCCGCGCTCATGCCGAGGCACCGGCCATTTGCCAGCAGGCGACCTGCCGTGCGCGATCCAGTGGCCGCAACACCGGCGCCGTGCCGCAGGCATCGGCGGCCTGGGCGCAGCGCGGCGCGAAGTGACACCCTGGGCCACGCCGCCCGAGCGAGGGGACCATGCCGGGAACCTCCATCAGATCGGGTGTCGGCTCGGCGGCAGCCTCACCGAGCCGGAGCCGCGGGCTGCACGCCAGCAGCGCACGGGTATAGGGATGCTTCGGGGCAGCGAGCACCTCGGCCGCCGGACCGGTTTCGACGCAGGTGCCCGCGTAGAGCACCGCGACCTCGTCCGCGATGTCCGCCACGGCCAGAAGGTCGTGGCTGATCAGCAGGATGGCCGTCCCGCTGTCCCGCTGAAGGCCCTTGAGCAGGTCGAAGATCTGCGCCTGTACCGTCACGTCCAGTGCGGTCGTCGGTTCATCCGCGATCAGCAGGCGCGGCCGGCAGGCCAGCGCGATGGCGATCATCACGCGCTGGCGCATGCCACCCGACAATTGGTGGGGATAGGCATCGAGACGCTTCTCGGGTGCAGGGATCTCGACGAGACGCAGCATCTCGAGCGCCCGCGCCCGCGCAGCCTCCCGGCCGAGGCCCTGATGGAGCTTCAGCGTCTCCGCGATCTGGTCGCCGACCGTGAAGACGGGGTTGAGCGCCGTCATCGGCTCCTGGAAGATCATCGACATGGTATCGCCGCGCAGCGCGCGAAGCCGGGCGGGCGTCGCACTCGCAATGTCCTCGCCGTCGACACGGATGGCGCCTGCCGTGCGGCTGATGCCTTCGGGCAGCAGCCCCATCACGGCGAGCGCGGCCATGCTCTTGCCGCAGCCGGATTCACCGATCAGGGCGAGCGTCCGGCCCGCCGGCACGGTGAAGGAGATTCCTTCCAGCACCGGCAGGCGGCCGCGCCGGACATCGAGCCCGACATGCAGCCCCTCGACGGCGAGGGCGGGTGGGGCATCGCTCATTCGCGCCTCCGCAGACGGGGATTGATGGCGTCGTTGAGGCCCTCGCCGAGGAGATTGACGGCAAGGACGGTGACGAAGATCGCCGCGCCGGGGAATGTCACGGCCCACCAGGCATCGAGCAGGTAGGTGCGGTTCTGCCCCAGCATGAGCCCCCAGCTCATCACATTGGGATCGCCGAGGCCGAGGAAGCTCAGCCCGCCTTCGAACAGGATGGCGACGCCGATGGCCAGCGCCGCCGCGACGATGATCGGCGGCAAGGCATTGGGCAGCACGACGCGGAGGATGAGATAGAACGGCGTCCCGCCCGCGGCGACGGCGGCGCGCACATAGTCCAGGCTGCGGGCCCGCAGATATTCGGCGCGCGTCAGACGCGCGACGGCCGTCCAGGACACGACGCCGATCGCGAAGGTGATGATGCTGAGACTGGCACCGAAGAGCGTCACCAGCACCATGGCGAAGAGCAGCGAGGGGAGCACCTGGAAGAACTCGGTCGCTTTCATCAGCACGCGATCGACCCAGCCGCCGAACCAGCCGGCCAGCGCACCGACCGTGACGCCGATGAGAAGGGAGATGAGGGCGGCGACAAGGCCGACCGAGAAGCTCGCCCGGCCGCCGATCAGGATGCCGGCGAGCACGTCCCGCCCGAGATAGTCGGCGCCGAGCGGCATGTCCGCCCCTGGCGGTTCGAATGGCATGCCCGCCATGTCGAATGCGTCGACGCCATAGATCTGCGGCCCGAAGATCGTGGCCAGGCCGATCAGCAGCAGGAGGAGAAAGCCCATCAGCCCGCTCGGGTGCCGGCCAAACTGGGCCAGCAACTCGGCGAAGGGCGAGACCGGCTTCTCCGGCGCGGCGGCGGGTGACGCGGCGCTGCGTTCCATGATCCGGGTTCCCATGTCAGCGGCCACGGATGCGCGGATCGACGGCGCGATAGGCAAGGTCCGTGAAGATGTTCGCCACCATCACAAGGATGGCCGAGATGACCAGGACGCCGAGCAAGGTCGGGTAGTCGCGCCGCAGGATCGATTCGAGGACAAGCCGACCCATTCCGGGCCACCCGAACACCGTCTCCACCAGCACGGCTCCGGCCAGGAGCTGCGCCGTCTGAAGGCCGATCAGCGTGACGATGGGCAGCAAGGCGTTGCGCAGTGCGTGCTTCAGCACGACCACGCGCTCCGGCAATCTCTTAGCCCGCGCCGTGCGGATGTAGTCGGCGCCCAGCACGTCAAGCATGCTGGTCCGGCTCTGCCGGCTGTACTGGGCGATATAGACGAGCGCGAGGGTCGTGGCCGGCAGCACCAGGTGATGCGCGACATCGATCACGTAGTCCAAACCAGTCAGAGGCCGCGTGACGTCGGTCATGCCGGTGATGGGAAACAGCGGAATCACCGACGCAAAGAGCAGCAGGAGCAGCAGCCCACTCCAGAACACCGGCGCGGCGTATCCCATCAGCGAGAACATCGTGACCAGCATGCTGAACACCCCGCGCGGCTTCCGTGCCGAGAGGACGCCGAGCAGGGTGCCGATCACCGCCGCGACGGTGAGCGCGGTGACCATGAGGAGAATGGTCGCCGGTAGCCGGTCGAGAATCAGCTCCGCGACCGGCCGGTTGAAGTAGAAGGAGTAGCCAAGATCGCCCTGCACGGCCCGGCCGATGTAGCGGCCGAACTGAACCGGAAGCGGCTGATCCAACCCGTACTCCGCGCGGATCGTCGCGAGCACCTCCGGTGAGGCGCCGCCCATCTCGCCGGCGATCACCTGCGCCGGATCGCCCGGCGCAAGCTGGATCAGCATGAAGTTCATGGACACTACCGCGAGGAGCAGCAGCGCCGCATTGGCGAGTTTTCCACCCAGCCCGATCGCGAGGGCAGTCATGCCGGCGGCGTCTGCCAGTAGAGCTCGTCGAGCGGCGACATGGCGCCCCAGATGCTCCGCGGAAGATTCGCGAGGCCCTTGTTCGCCACTGTGTTGTAGGGGGCTTCATTGATGAAGAAGATCGGCACGTCGTTGACGACGCGACGCTGGAAGTCGTGATACAGGGCCGTCCGCCGCGCGGGGTCCTGCGTGCGTCCCGCTTCGTCGAGCAGCCGGTCGACCTCCGGGTTGCTGTAGCTCTGGGTGTTCGTCCAGATCACGCCGCGGCGGATGTTGCTCGACAGATAGGTGCGGTGCACGCCGATCACCGGATCACCCCAGTTGTAGACGTTGTCTATCGTCATGTCGAAATCTTGGTTGCTGATGCGCTGCGCCCAGGTCGGAAAATCCGGTGCGACGCGGACCTGTGCGGCGATGCCGACCCGGCGAAGCTGCGCGCGCAGGAACTCGGCGACATTGCGCGCCTGCTCGGGCGATCCGGACGGCGAGTCGATCGTGATCGAGAAGCGCGTGCCATCGGCGCCACGCCGATGACCGGCTTCGTCCAGCAGCGCATTGGCCCGGTCCGGATTGTAGGCATAGCGTTCGACATCGGGCGCGGCGAAGGGGGAGGAGCCGACGATGGGCCCGTAGGAGGGTTTCGCCTTTCCGCCCATGACACGGCGAATGATGGCATCGCGGTCGGCGGCGTAGGCAATGGCTTGGCGCACCCTGGCATCGTTGAGCGGCGCGCGCTGCGTGTTGAAGGCCAGCCAGGTCAGAGCGCCCGCGCCGTCATAGCCCTGGTCGGTGACGGTCAGGTTCGCCGCCCGTTCGGCCCGGATCACGTCGCGCGAACCGGCCACGAACGCCACCATGTGGATCTCGTTGCGCTCCAGGCCGAGCATATAGACACTCGGATCCGAGATGACGCGAGCAACGATGCGATCGAGATAGGGGCGTTCGGAGATGAAGAAGCGGTCGAAGCGTTCAAGCGCCCAATAGTCACCCGGCTTGTATTCCTGGAAGCGGAAGGGGCCGGAGCCGATCGGGTTCAGATTGGCCGGATGCGTCTGGATGTTCTGCCCGTCGCCATACACATGCTTCGGCAGGATCGGCATCAGGCCCGGCGACATCGCGAGCAACAGCGCGGGGTGCGGGTGGCGCAGCCGGATGATGGCGGTGTGGGCGTCGGGCGTCTCCACCCGCTCGACCGGTTCCAGCATGGTCTTGAAGGGATGATTCTTCTGGATCACGTCGATCGAGAAGGCCACATCCTCCGACGTCACCGGCTTGCCGTCATGGAAGACGGCATTGCGCACCAGGTTCAGGGTGACGGCGAGCCCGTCATCGGACACCGACCAGGATTGCGCGAGGTAGGGCTGCGGCTTCCATTCCGCGTCGAAGCGCAGCGGGCTCGCGAAGATCTGGCTGGACGGAATGTTGGTCGCGATGCCCGATTGGATCGCACCGTTGAAGTGCCGCAGGCTGAGCGAGCCCGCCATGACCAGCGTACCACCGCGCCGCGGCGTACCAGTCGCGCCAGCCATCCCGGGAAGCAACCCGGACGCCAGCATGGCCGATCCCATGGCGATGGTCGCACGGCGACTCAACGGAATCTTCGTTCCTGTCATGACACTGCTCCACTGTTGACGTTCTGCTCTCCAGCCGGCGCGAGCAGCGCGCGAAGCGCCCGCTCGTCAGGCAATTCCGGCGTGCCGATGAGAATGAGAGTCTCGGCCGGCGCCTCACCGGACCACGGCTCGATGGTCGCCCGGCGGCCGGCACGCTGCACCAGGTGCCAACCGCCATTCGGTGCCAGCCGGCAGAAGCCCTTCACGCGCAGCACGCTGTCGGGCAGCGCGTCCAGCGCGGCCAGCAGTTGATCGTGATTCCATGCAGCGGGCGGCGTCCATGACATCCGCCGGAAGCCGTGATCGACCGGCATGTCGGCAAGGAAGCGTGACGGGGGCTCCGGATGCGCGGCCAGCATCAGGACCGGCAGCCCATCCTCGGGCATCAGCGCGACAGGAAGGTCCGGCCGAAGGTCGCGCAACGCAGCCCGCGTCGCATCGATCTCGGCCAGGCTTGCAACATCGCCATGGGTCAGAAGGACCAGGTCGGCGCGCGCGACCTGGCGCGCCAGCGTATCCGTCAGCCAGCGATCGGCGAGCAATGCGGGAAACCGTGCCGCATCGGCGAGGACCATCACGGCATCGAGCGTGACGCCATCCTCGAGCCGCGCCAGTTGCGCGATCCGCCAAGGGTCGGAAACGCCGCTCGCCTCGACGATGATGTGTTCCGGCCGCGGCTCAAGCGCGACCAGGCGGGCGATTGCCTCGCCGAGATCCGGTCCGAGCGCGCAGCAGACACAGCCGTTGGCCAGCGAGACGAAGCCACCCTGCCGCGCCGAGATCAATGCGGCGTCGATGTTCACCGCACCGAAGTCGTTCACCAGCACGGCGATCCGACGCGTTGCACGCCGCAGCAGGCCGTTCAGCGCGGTGGTCTTCCCCGCACCGAGGAAGCCTCCGAGGATGGTGAGCGGGATGCTCATGGTCCGGAGGACGAAGCAAAGACCGTGCCCCCGAGCACGGTTGCATGCACCGCGATGTCCTTGAGCTTCACAGGATCGACGGCAAGCGGATCCTCGTCCAGCACGGCAAAGTCGGCGAACTTTCCGACCTCGATGCTGCCGACCAGGTGGTCCAGCTTCAGCGTGAAGGCAGCACCCAGCGTGATGGCATGCAGCGCGGCTGCGACAGGGATGCGCTCACCTTCCCCGAGGCAGCGCCCCTTGGCCGTCTCGCGCATCACCGCGCACCAGGCGGTGAAGAGCGGCCCCAGCGGCGTGACCGGCGCGTCGGAATGGATCGAGAAGGGAATGCCGAGCCGCAACGCCGTGCCGCAGGCGTCGATCCGCTCGGCGCGCGAGAGGCCCATGGTCTGCGCGATGTGCTGCTCGCCCCAGTAGAAGATGTGATTGGCGAAGATGTTGCAGCACAGGCCAAGCGCCTTGATGCGGCGGTACAGCGCCGGGTCCGGCATCTGGCAATGCTGCAGCGTATGGCGATGGTCGGGGCGCGGATGCGCGGTCAGCGCGCGTTCCAGCATCTCGACGGCGACCTCGCTCGCCTCGTCGCCGTTGGTGTGGATGTGCAGCAGGGCGCCCGCCCGGTGCCAGGCCTCGACGATGGTGCCGAGTTCCGACGGCGCGATGTACCACAGGCCGTTCGGCGCGCCATTGTGGTATCCAGGCCAACGCAGGCGCGCGGTAAAGCCTTGGATCGAGCCATCCACGATCAGCTTCACCAGCTTGAAGTGCAGCTTGTCGTTCGAGGCACTCTGCAGCGACCGGAACAGCGCGATGCCGTCGTCCTGAGCATGGTAGCGCGCGCCGAGCGCGGGAACGAGGCGCAAGGGGTAGTCGGGCTGCGCGACGGCCGCGCGATAGGCGGCGATGACGGATGGCGTCATTTCGCTGTGGAGATCCGTCGCCGTAGTCACGCCGGCGCGGCGGGCAAGCTGGCCGAAGCGCTCCAGCGCACCTTCATCGAGCGTGCGGGAGTTGCTGTCCGCCAGGACGATGCGCCGCACGCGGCCCATCAGCTCCGGCCCCTGGATCTCCCCCGTGGGGCGGCCCTGCGGGTCGCGCACCAGGCCGTCAAGGTCGTTGGCGCGGTCGAACCCGGACATCGCCATGGCGACGCTGTTGATGTTCATGATGTGGCCGGAGGCGTGCGTCACCACGACCGGGCGATCGGCGGCGACGCGATCCAGTTCCGCCGTGGTCATGCGCGGGCCATCGAAGTAGAGCGGATCGAGGCCCCAGGCGGTGAGCGGACCTTCAGGGCGCTCGACTGCCGCTTCGATCAGGCGGCGGACCACCGCTTCCATGTCCTTGAGCCCGGGCCAGACCTTTCCCGCCGGATCGCGCCGGTCGAAATAGCCCAGGTATGGGTCGCGCCACTGCGCGCCTTCCATCAGGTGGCTGTGGCCCTCGACGAAGCCCGGAAGGATGGTCTTCCCCGCAAAACGCTCATCGACGGTGGCCGGACCGATGTCCGCCATCTCGGCCGCCCCGCCCACGGCAAGGATCCGGCCATCGCGCACGGCAACATGGGTCGCCGCGGGCAGGGAGGGGTTCATCGTCAGGATGCGACGTGCGGTGAAGACGGTGACAAGCGAGCTCATCGGACAAGTCCTTCAGAGGAGGTCATCGAAGCCCGTCGAGCACGGCGCGCGCTGCGATCAGCACAGCGCTCAGACCGAGCAGGAGCAGGGCGGCACGTCGGTATTGCGCGTCGGCGGCCCGACGGAAGAGCGCCTCGCCATGGCGCGAACCCAGCCACACGGCCGGAAGACCCAGGGCGGCGGCCATCACCACCGGCCAGCCCAGGAGCCCGCCGATGGTGAGCGGCAGCAGGGCGGCAAGCGAGGTGAGCAAGAACAGCACGATCATGGAGGCACGAGCCCGCACCGTGCTGATTGGCGAAGCCAGGTAGAATGCGATGGCCGGTGGGCCGGGAATGCCAGCGAGCCCGTTGAACAGGCCCGACATGCAGCCGAGCGCAAAAGCCGTCAGGCTGCCTGGCCGCGCGGCCAGGCGATGGCCCGTCGCCAGCACCGCCACGGCGCTGATGACCACCGCCGCGATGATGATCCGCACCGGTCCGGGCGGCAGCGCCATGAGGCCCGCGAGACCCAGCGGTGTCGCGATGACCGCGCCGAGGCCCAGCCTCCAGAGGGAACCATGATCCGCTTCCCGCCAGGCGGGGCTGAGGCCGCTGAAGCTGATCAGGAGTTGCAGCAGCAACACCACGGGTACGATTTCCGCCGGCGGACGGATCATGCTCAGCAGAGGCACGGCCGCGATGCTGAAGCCGAAGCCGCTGAAGCCGCGGATCAGCCCGGCGAGATAGACCATGGCCCAGGCCAGCAGGCCGAGCGTCACGGCTTCCGATGTCATGGGCATGGCCCGCCATCACGTCCCCGCGCTGACGGCGGCGGGTGCATCGGGTGCCTCGTCGCGGCGATGATAGAGGTGATAGAGCATGCGCTGGCCAAGCCGCCGGAAGGGCGCGAAGACGTGGCCAGGCAAGGCATCGCGAAACAGAGGCACCTCCTGCGGCAGCGGCCGGCCGGCCGCCAGCGCCGCCAGCCTCCTTCCCGCCTGTGCCGAATAGCTGACGCCATTGCCGCCATAGCCGAGCGCATAGAACAGCGGCGCACCTGCTTCCGGCTGCACGATGCGCGGCATCATGTCATGGCTGACATCCACCCAACCCCACCAGGAGTAGTCGAGCGCGATGCCGGCCAGCGCCGGGAACTTCCGCGCGATGCCGTCGGTCAGCACGGACAAATGGTTGGGGTTCGCGGCGTCGGCACCCGTGATGGCCGCGCGGCTGCCGATCTGCAGTCGGTTGCCGGGCAGCAGGCGATAGTAATATCGCAACGTGCGCGTGTCGGTGATGAACTGATGCGTGCGGAAACCCGTCGCGTCGAGTTCGGCTTCCGTCAGGGGCCGTGTCACTGCCGAGTTCGACAGGATCGGCATGATCTTCGAGCGCAGGGAGGGATGCAGCGTCTGGCTCGTGTAGCCGCCGGTCGCGATCGCCACGGCGCGCGCGCGTACCGTGCCCCCGGGCGTCCGGATGCTGAAGCCCTTTCCCGTCCGGCTGATCGCGAGCGCGGGGCTCCCTGTATGAACCACGGCCCCCGCGGCGCGCGCCGCGCGCAAATACCCGAATGCCAGCTTCGCAGGATGCACACCGATGCCGAGCGGTTCGTGCACAGCGCCGACGGTCTCGGCTTCCTTGACCCAGTCGCGGTGAACCTCCTCCCGCGACATGACGCGCGTGCCGTATCCGAATACGCGATTCGCGACCTCGGATTCCGCGCGAAGGATAGCCAGGTTGCGATGCCGGTGCGCGAGATAGAGGTGCCCGCCAAGCGTCGCATCGCAGTCGATCTCGCTGGTCAGCGAGGCGAACAGCTCATAGCCCTCCAGGATCTCCGCATGCAGCGCGCGGGCGGTCTCCTCGCCCCAGCGCGAGATCCACTGACGGCGGCTGAGCCGGCCGGCAGCGTTCTGCCCCTGGCCGCCATTGCGCGTGCTGCAGCCGAACGCCACGGCATTCGCTTCCAGCACGGTGGCGCGGATGCCGTGATCGCGAGCGAGGAACAAGGCGCAGCTCAGGCCCGTGTAGCCGGACCCGATGATCGCCACATCGGTCTCCAGATCGGCGGAGACCGGCCCGTCATCCTCCGGTGGCGGCCCGGCTGTCGCGATCCAGTAGGTGGGCGCGTAGTCGCGCCCCTGGCCAGGATGCGGCGCTACGAGCGGGTCATAGAGGGGATCGTAGGGCGCCCTCTGGCGCGCATCGATCGTGGCGGGCAGCGGCGCGTCCATCACGCGGCGGCCAGAACGGGCCTGTCCTTGCGAAACGCGCTCTTCGTCGCGATGCGGTCGCCGCGGAAGGTAAAGAGGTCGAGGCCCTCGGCTTCCACCCGGCCGCCCTGCGCATTGGTGCCGGCGAACAGCCATTCGCTCACCGCGCGATCGCCGAACACGGCATGGCGACGCACGGTCCAGGAGACGTCGGGCATCGCGGTCCACACGGCGACGAACGCAGCGCGCACGGCTTCCTGGCCATGGATGCGCCGGCCGACCGCCTCCGGGCCGGCGGCCGCATCGAAAACGATGTCATCGGTGAAGCAGGCCATCACGGCATCGGCGTCGTGACGGTTGAACGCCGCGAAGAGGGTTTCGAGCAGGCTGTGGCGGGCGTCAGTGGACATGCGTCGGTTCCGGGGCTGCGTGATCGCGATGCGATGCACGAAGCCTACGGAACCAAGACGACGGCGTGACAGAACCAGTTGCCTACAGAATGGTGTACCAGTTGCGCCGGCACGCGTTCTGCACGAATTCGGTCCTGGAGCGCCTAGATTTTAGCCACGGCCTGCCCGAGCCGCGACAGCCCTTCCTCGATGCGTTCCGTCCGGATGGCCGTGAAGCCGAGGCGGAAGCTGGAGCCGCCGCTCATGGGATCGTCGAAGAACACGTGACCCGGTTCAATCAGCACGCCTTGCGCGCGAACAGCCTCTGACAAGGCCCGGGCGTCGAGGCGGTCGGGCCCAGTAACCCAGACGCTGCTGGCACCGACCCCGCGTTGCCAGCGACAGCCGGGAAGATGGCGCGACAGCAGCGTGTCGATCAGCTTGGCTCGCTCCGCCAGGATCTCCGCCACGCGCCGCAGATGGCCGCGGTAATGGCCCTGGGCGATGAAGGTCGCCATCGCTCGCTGATTGTTGGCCGGCGGGTGTCGCAGGACCAGCCGGCGTAGCGCGCGAAGTTCGTTGATCACCGGCGGCGGCGCGACGATGAAGCCGAGCCGCAGGCCCGGCGCGAATGCCTTGGAGAGCGAGCCCACATAGATGACGCGCCCGTCCGAATCGAGGCTCTTGAGCGGCGGCGCCGCCTCACCCTCGGCGAAGAGGTCGGAGTCGTAGTCGTCCTCGACGACAAGGATGTCCTTCTCGCGCGCGAGGCGCAGGATCTCCCGTCGCCGGTGCGGTGGCATCGCCGCGGATGTCGGGCATTGATGCCCCGGCGTGAGCACTACGACACGGCACCCGGCCATGTTGTCATCCGGGACCGCACCTTCGTCATCCACGCGGAGCGGGCGAACCTCAGCTCCGTGCAGCCGGGCCATGTGGCGCAGGTCGGGATAGCCGGGTTCCTCAACCCCGATGGCGTCCTGCGGTTTCAGCAGCAGCCGCGTGACCAGGTAGAGCGCCTGCTGCGCGCCGAGCGTTATGATCACCTCCGCCGGCGTTGCCCAGACGGCGCGGCGTGGCAGCACTTGGCGGCAGAGCTGTTCGATCAGCGCAGGGTCATCGCCGTCGATCATGTCAGCCATCCAGCTCTGGATGGCCGAGATGCTGGCGCTGCCCTTGGTCGCTTCGCGCCATTGCGCCACCGGGAATAGGGCGGGATCAAGCTGGCCGAAGAGGAACGGGTATGGATAGCGCTGCCAGTCCTGCGGCTTCGAGATATGCACGAAGCGTGCGGGACGAAGTGCGAAGTGCCGGTCCCAGTAATCGCTTGGAGGCGTCGAGCCCGCCGCCGCGTCGCGGCCCGGCATATGGGAAGCGACGAAGACCCCGCTGCGGTCGCGGGAGGCGAGGTAGCCAGCTTCGATAAGCTGCTCGAAGACACCGATGATCGTCGTGCGCGCAACGCCGAGCAGATTTGCGAGGCGGCGGCTCGATGGAAGCCGCGTTCCTGGCTGCAACTGGTGTGCCTCGATCGCCTGGACGAGGCGGCGGCGCATCTCGACCCCAATGCCCGCGTCACCCTGGTCGAGCGAATCGAACAGCAGGACCCAGCCGGCGTCCTCGGGCGTCGTCCGATCCTCCATTTCGGTGCCCCGACTCATCTCGGCAGGTGTCTCCAATCCACGGAAGGCCAGCGCATGCTCTTCGTCACGCAGCAAGTCTGGCAAAGGATCTGTGGCGGCGAAAGTTCGGCCGGCCTGTGCCGGGATCGGAGCGAAGCTGCCGAGGAGCGCTTTCGCCTCTCGGACTTCACGATTGCCGGACGCCACGTCGCCGCGAGTGCCGCTGGCCTTCAGGCCTCTGGATCACTGTGGGTAGGCATGGAAGAAGAATCCGCGGAGGGACGGCCGGTAGCGACACCGGGACCACTATTGAGACCTCTGCGAAGCGCCTCGCTGAGGTGGCCGACTGATGATGCGCCGGGGCCTCCAATGCGCGATCGATTGCGCGTTTGGCTCCAACTCCTGAGCAAGCTCCTGCGGCGCTCCTCCCGATCGGGCCAATTCCACCGCCTGTCGCCGAAGGTCAGGCGGATGGGCGTCCTCGATCTCGGCAGCTCGGACACCCCACCTCAAGCTCCGGGGGCCTACAGAACCGGGGAAACTCCAATATGATTGGAACCCGCACGGGGTGGGTTGCAATCCCGGAGGACCATGGTAAAAGCCCGCCGCCGCACGGAGCGCGGGCGTAGCTCAGGGGTAGAGCACGACCTTGCCAAGGTCGGGGTCGAGGGTTCGAATCCCTTCGCCCGCTCCATTCTTTTCTCTCAAAACCTGCCTCTCCCTTACGTTGGACCGTGCCGAGGCGCAGGTTTGTGCGCGGACCTTGATGGTCCGAAGGCACGACCGCCACCGAAGTCCGGTCGTGTAGCGCAGCGAGTCTCCGAACCTTGTGGGGAGGCCGATTGTCTCCCTGCGCTTAGCCTATTGATTATAGGCCTAATTTTTCCACACCCGCTGCCGAAATGCCGTAATCCGATTGCCCGAGCAGTGTTTCGTTGCCGCGTATCGTTGATCGACCACTCAAGGTTCCTTGCTGCGCCAAAGTTCCGCCTCCGCCCGTCGATCCGCTGGGCGTCCCACGCGTTGCAGGCATTGGCATGCTCGTCGCTGACGAGGCCCTGCTTGACCAGCGACTTCGCCACCGCCTGCCGCGCTGCGGCCGGCAGGTGCTCAGGCGGCACCGGCGGGTGGTCTTCCGGCTGGCTGGCCTGGCTGAGGACGATGGGCTTGGTGTCGGAAAGCTTCGTTATCATCGGCCTGCGATTCCGCGCCCGATCATCCAGGTGCTGCCAGCCAGGGCCCCGCGGATTGTGCCTCCGCGGAGCGGCGCGGCGGTCTCCGCGCCTCTGACCATTCGCCCTGAATCACCGCGCAGCCGACCGAAAGGGACGCTCATCCTGCTACCTTCTTCACCAAAATAGCCGCGCTTCCCGACGCGCGAGCGACGTCGCCGTGGATTTCTGCGGTCGCGCCGGCGCCTCACCTCGCGCCAAACGACGCCAGCGATGGAACAGGCTCGAGCAGACCACATGCCGCTGCGGTCCCGGCCTTTTGCTCACGCGGGATCGAGAGGATCTGCTCCTCTTGGCCCTCGAATCCGTGATCCGCGCGTCACTCCGTTGGGCCCGGCTCTGGCCATTTCCGGACGAGTTCCTGGAGCGCGGGTCAGGCGCGCCAAGGGCGCAACCGCCTTGACCGCGACGGGACCGGGTCTAGCGTGCCGGGCCATGACCACGCACCGCTTCCGCCCAACCCGCTACTTCAATGCCATCGGCACCGCCGAACCTGTCCTGCGCGTTGCCGATGGCGACACTGTGGTGACCGACACGATCGACGCCTCCGGCCTCGATGCACGGGAAGTCGCAGTGGCTCCGCGCCCCAACCCGATGACCGGCCCCTTCTTCATCGAGGGCGCCGAACCGGGCGACACGCTCGCCGTGCGCATCGACCGGCTGACGCCGTCCCGCGCCACGGGTTGGACCTATTCGCCGCTGGCGCTGACGGTGCTCGACCCGGCGGCGATCCTCGACCGGCCGCCGCCGCAGCGTTCGGTCTGGACGATCGACCGCGACGCCGGGACGGTGCGGTTGCAGGATCCGATGAAGGGCCTTGAAGGCTTCGCCCCGCCGATCCAACCCATGATCGGCTGCTTCGGCGTGGCACCCGCCGGCGGGCAGGCGCTGTCGACGGCGACCAGCGCGCAGAATGGCGGCAACATGGATTATCGCCTGTTCGCTCCTGGCACGACGGCTTGGTTTCCGGTCTCGGTTGCCGGCGCACTGTTCTATCTGGGCGACGGCCATGCCTGCCAGGGCGATGGGGAGATCGTGGGCACCGGCATCGAGACCTCTTTCGAGATGGAGATCACCTTCCGCGTGCTGAAGCGGACCATCACCTGGCCACGGGGCGAGACGGCGGAAGACATCTTCACCATCGGTAACGCGCGCCCGCTCGATCAGGCCTTGCAACATGCGACGACCGAGATGATGCGCTGGCTTGGGGAGGACCACGGCCTCGACACCCGCGCGGCGAGCCACCTGATGGGCCAGGTGGTGCGCTACGACGTCGGCAACGTGTTCAACCCGGCCTATACGGTCGCCTGCCGCATCGCAAAGTCCTGGCTGACGCGGCAGTGAAACGGCGGCTGCTGCTCGGCGGCGGCGCGGCACTCGCCGGCTGCGCGGCGGCCGCGCCGGCGCGGCCCGGCGGCGAGGGGCGGCTCGCGCGACTGGTTGCAGCCTATCCGGATCAGCTGGCTTCACTGCAAGGCGATACGCTGGTCTGGCGCGACGGCACACGAATGCCGGTCGGTGCGAACCAGCCGGCACGGGACTTCGAGACGATGCTGCGTTCCGCCACAATCGCAGACCAGTTGCGGCAGGACTACGTGACCGGCCCGATGCGGGGCCCGCCGCCCCGCGACCACAGCCCCGGCCGCCTGCGCAACGCCGCCTTCTTCGAACGGATGTATGGCGATTGCCGCCGCGGCGGGACGACGCCGCATCTACGTCCCGTCACGTGGATGTCGCGCACGCGCCCGCAGGCGCTGCCGATGACGATGGTGAACGATATCGCGACGCGGCTTGAGCGCGTGATCGCCGTGCTGGAGGCGCTGCCCGACCGCTTCAAGGCCTACCTGGTGCCCGCGGCAGGGACCTTCGCCTGCCGCGCGGTGGCGGATACGGGCATGCCAAGCGTCCACGCCTATGGCGCGGCGATCGACATCGCCGTGCGGCAGTCCGACTACTGGGTGTGGTCACGCGCGCGCGGCGACATTCCCTACCGCAACCGCATCCCCTTCGAGATCGTCGAGCCCTTTGAGGCCGAACGCTTCATCTGGGGCGGCAAGTGGTACCACTACGACACGATGCATTTCGAATACCGGCCCGAGCTGTTCGCCTAGCCCGGAGGCGGGCGCCTCGCCGCGAGCAGCAGGATGAAGCCCGGGCGATCATAGGGTGCGGGCAGCACCCGGCCGGTCCGGTCGGCCGGGAAGCGGCGCAGCGCCACCGTATCCTGCACGTTGCCGCCGATCGCCTCGATCGTCCCCGGCATGGTGCGTACCACGACATCGCAATGCATTGGGCGCGGCCTGCCGCGCTCGGCGAGCCGCTCCGTCCAATGCGACAGCCGAACCCAGGCGCGGTCGGCGCACAGCAGGTCGCCCGGAACCGGCGGCTGGTCCTCCGGCGCACGGGGCGTGAAGGGCGCATGCTCCGGGTCGGCCATGGCGCGGTCGAGGATCGCATCGACGTAGCGCGAATGTCGCGAGGCCGAGGGCAGATCCTCCTCCGGTATCCCGGCCAGCCGCGCGACGGCCGAGATGAAGGCCGCCGACCAGGCGGGGTTCGCGTAGTAGGCCAAGTCGTCGATATTCGCCTGCGGCGTCGGCCGCGCCTCGTTCTCCTCACCGGCTTCGGCGGTGAGCCGCGCCTCAAGCGCCACGATACCCAGGCGCAGGTCTTGATGCTGCAGCGCGATACGCCAGCCACCTGGTATGGATGACCAGTATTCGGCGAGGCGCGCGAAGCGGCCGGGCGTCGCGGCCGTATCGCGCGGACGCTGATCCGGCCAGCCCTCGATGACGGTACGCCCCCAGATGCGCCATTCCTCGACGGCGGCGCGCGCCAGCGGGTTGGTCGGGTTCGGATCGGGCAGCCGCGCCGGGCGGCGCGTCGCGCAGGCAGCGAGGGCGAGTATCAGCAGGAACGGAAGCATAGGACGCATTGCTGCGCAGTATTGCCGAGCCGGATGCCGGATGCACCCCGCCTTCGGGGCTCCGCCTGGCGGACCCAGACCGCGATCGTCGCGGCGGAGGGCTCGAATTCGTGGGCGAGGTCGCGGACCAATCCGCCCGCGCGGTGCAACTCCACGACCTGCGCCGGAACGCCGGCGAACCGGAGCGACTTCACCTCCACTTGGTGGCCAGTGCTTTCTCCTCTCACGGCCGGGTCTGTGGATGGTTGGCATGGCCTCCGCGCCGACGGTAGCGGGGCTCCTATTCCTTGCTGCCGTGCTCGAAATCCAGTCGCGGTGCGCTATCGGATGAACCATGGCTGACGAACTGCGCACGCCGCCGGTGCCCGCAGAAGCGCGTCAAGTTCGCTGCCAGCGCCAGCGCCAGGACAACCCCGCCCGCGCATCCTGGCCAGCCCGCAATCTCGAAAGCCTGGCCGAGGAGGGCGCTGCCCGCGAGGCCGCCCAGGAAGTAGCAGCCGAGATACAGACCGCTTGCCCCGGCTCGGTCATGTCCTGCCGTCTGGCTGATGAAGGCCGTCGTCGTCGCCTGGGCGAGGAAGGTGCCGATGCCGACCAGCGCCAGGCCGCCCAGCACGGCCACAAGGTTCGCCGACAGCGTGAGGCCGACGCCGAGTATCGCGACGCCAAGCCCGCCGCGCATCGTGTGCTGCACGCCAAGGCGCTGCACCAGCCGACCCGTCAGCGGCGTCGAGGCGATCGACGGCAGGAACACCAGATAAACCAGGGCGAGCTGCATCGGCATCAGTTCGAACCTCGGCCCCACCAACAGGAAGTTCACGTAGGTGAAAGTGCCGATGAAGGCGAAGAGGATGCAGAAGCCGATGCCGAATGCCGCGCGCAGTGACGGTGAACGAAGATGCGCCACCCAGGACGGGCCCGCCGACGGGACCATATCCTGCATCATCGCCCGCATCTTCGGCACGTGGTCGATGGCGAGGAAGCCCAGCACGGCTCCAGACAGGTTCAGCACGGCAAAGCCATAGAAGTTGCCAGCCAGCCCGACATGATCCGCCAGCCAACCGGAGATGACGCGCCCGATCAGGTTGCTCGCGACATTCCCCGTCACATAGGCGGCGAAGGCCCCACTTGCGTCAGCAGCGCTGCACCGCTCGCCGAGATGCGCCAGGGTTAGCGTGAAGGCTGTCGCCATGAAGAGGCCCTGCACGACACGCAGCGCGGCAAAAGCGCCAAGGCTGGGTGCCGTTGCCAGCAAGGCGGTTGGCACGGCGAGCAGCAGCAGGCTCGCGACGATGCCGGCGCGCCGGTCGATCCGATGACCGAGAAAGGCTACGCCGAGGCTCGCGACCGCCATGCCGAAGGTGGTGGCGTTCACCGCAGCGCCCATAGCGGCGGGGCTAACCTGGTAGGCTGCGGCAAGCGTCGGCAGGATGGCCTGTGTCGCAAAGAGATCCACGACCGTCAGGAAGGCCATCAGCGCGATCAGGGCGCTGCGCAACGCCACACGCCGCGTGGCCGGATGCCGGCCCTCGGCCGCGCTCCGCAATGACATCCCGGACATGTCTCACCTTGCTCCGAGGAGGTGTCGACCGGCGGCTACGCCGCTTCCGCGACTGCAAGCCGGCGACGAAGGGTGCGCACGCCTCGAAACACCGCGATCTTGAGCGCCCCGACGGCCATGCCGCTGCGGGCGCTGGCCTCGAGAAGGGGCATCTCCTCGAGCTTCGTCAGCTCCAGCGCGGTGCGCTGTGCCCGCGGTAGTGCCGCGACCATCGCCTGCACCTCCCCGCGCAGCACCGTTCGTTCCGCGTTCACGTCGGTGCCCGGCGCGGCCACATCGTACTCAGGTCCGGTGAACGGCACTTCACCGCCCGCGTGCCGGCGATGCCAGCGCAGCCGATCAATGCAGCGCCGCTCGCACAGCGCAGCGATCCAGGGCCGCAGCGGGCGCGCCGGATCGTAGGTATGCCGCAGCGTGTGCAGGGTCAGCAGAGTGTCCTGCACCGCGTCCTCGACACCGAGGTGACCAGGCAAGCGGCGACGTGCGATGGCCCGCAGCAACGGCAGCGCGGCGCGGAGCAAACGATCATAGGCGGAAGCGTCGCCCCGTTGCGCCGCGGCCATCAGCTCCTCCCATTCGCCGTCCGCGGATACGGCGTGCCTGGGCCGGGATCTGTCGAACGTGGTGGGCATGACACCTGCCTCCTTCTGAAAGCGGATCGCCGTTCAGCCTGCAGGAGGAATGTCGCTCAGGCAGAAGGTGCTGCGCCAAGGCCGGTGACGCATCGGTTCGATGCCGCCGGCGTATCGCGGGGATCAGCCCCCGTGCGCTGCAGCCGCGCCTTCCTCGGCGCGGCCCGGGGCTTCCGCGGCGTCCTCGATCGTCGGCCATTCATAGCGCCGGATCGCCTTGACGAAGCTTGCCAGCGGCGCGGACCAGCGCCGCCCCGCGACAGTGACGACGCTGACCTCGCGAACCACCTCGGGATCCTCCACCCGCCGGACCACGAGGCCGGGATGGGTCGCCGAGAACTCCGGCACGAAACAAACCCCCATGCCGGCGGCGACCATGGTCTGGATCCAGTCTTCCCGCTCGCTGCGGTACGAGCGGAGGATCTGGGCGCCGGCAGACTCGCACCGTTCGCGAAGCTCGTCACGGAACTCGCAGTTGATGCGCTGAAGGTAGACCTGCCCATCCATATCGCGCATCGCGATGATGTTGCGCCGCGCGAAGGGGTGCCCCGCCGGACAGGCCAGCACGAAGCGCTCGCGATAGAGTGCCTCGGGCCGCAGCTTCTCGTCGTATGCATCCGGTTGCGCCATGACCGCGACGTCGATGTCGCCGCGCAGCAATGCTTCGACCAGCCGTGGTGGCACCGCTTCCGTCAGGGTCAGCTCGATGCCTGGATGATCCGCCCTGAACCGATTGAGGAAGCCGACGAATCGCATCGGGCTGATGGTGCACATCACTCCGACACGGACATGCGCGCTCTCGAGCCGGAGGAAGCGCGACGCGGTCTCGCGAGCGGCTTGCGTGCGTGTCATCACCTCCTCGAGGTGCGGCTGCATCAGCCGGCCGAGCTCGGTCAAATGCGTGTTGCTGCGCTCGCGCGAGAAAAGCAGGCCGCCGAGCTCGCCCTCGATCTTCTGGATGGCGCGGGTCAATGCGGGCTGGCTGACGTTGCACTGCTCTGCCGCCTTGGTGAAGTTCAGCGTGCGGCAGACGGCCAGGAAGTAGCGGATCTCATGGATCTCCATGCCTGTACTCCCCCGCCCCATCCACGAAGACGGGCGCATGCGCTCCTGGTTTCGATGGCGGACCATAGCATTCCGCCCGGCCGAAGCCTCATAACCAAACACCATCAAAACCCTGCCGAGCCGGCATTGGCAGCCGGCACCCACGCCGTTCCAGCCTTGGCCAACGGCACGACCGCGTATCCCCCGTGGCCGCGCCGGCGAATTCACCAAGCGAGCGAACGGAGCGTCCCATGAACACGATCATGACCGCCGGCGGCCTGGCGGAGACCAGCGCCATGCCGCGCGAGCTGGAGGGTAGGGTCGCGCTTGTCACCGGATCGACGAGCGGCATCGGCCTTGCGATCGCTGAGGCGCTCGCGGCCCGCGGTGCGGCCGTGCAGCTCAATGGCTTCGGTCCGACGGCTGAGATCGAGGCCGCCTGCCGGCGAATCAGCGACAGGCACGCGGTGCCGGCTGGCCATGATCCGGCGGACGTGTCGAAGCCCACCCAGGTGGTGGAAATGATCGAGCGGACCTGCCGCGCCTTCGGGTCCGTCGACATCCTGATCAACAACGCTGGCATCCAACACGTCGCGCCGCTCGAGGACTTTCCGCCCGAGAAGTGGGACGCGATCGTCTCGGTCAACCTTTCCGCCGTGTTCCACGCGACGCGGGCCGCGCTGGGCGCGATGAAGCAGAGCGGTTGGGGTCGCATCGTGAATGTCGCCTCCGCACACGGCCTGATCGCCTCCCCCTTCAAGAGCGCCTATGTGGCGGCCAAGCACGGCGTGATCGGCCTGACCAAGGTCACGGCGCTCGAGGCGGCGGAAAGCGGCGTCACCTGCAATGCCGTGTGCCCGGGCTATGTCTGGACGCCGTTGGTCGCCGGCCAAGTGGCCGCCCAGGCCGCGGCGCACGGGCTCTCCGAACGGGAGGTGATCCGCCAGGTCTTTCTGGCCGAGCAGCCGACCCGGCGCTTTGCGACCGTGGAGGAGATTGGGGCGACCGTCGCCTTCCTCTGCGGCGGTGGCGCCAGTTCCATCACGGGCGTGGCGCTGCCGGTGGACGGCGGCTGGACGGCGCACTGATGGACCGCCTTCATGAGGACATGCACGGCATGCCCGGCGCCGCCGCCGATGCGCTGATGCTCGCTGGCGATGCCCCCCGTTCCCGCGCACGGCCCGGTGCGCGGCGCATCCGGACCGTGAACCTTGCCTTGCAGGGCGGCGGCGCGCATGGCGCCTTCACCTGGGGC
Organism: Roseomonas sp. SRI_022; assembly: GCF_057586215.1. Classification (NCBI taxonomy): domain Bacteria; kingdom Pseudomonadati; phylum Pseudomonadota; class Alphaproteobacteria; order Acetobacterales; family Roseomonadaceae; genus Roseomonas; species Roseomonas sp. SRI_022. Next base: position 91,574 of record NZ_JBYCZL010000018.1, on the reverse strand, counting down.
GTGCTCGATCGCCTGCTGGAAGACGAGCACATCGACCTCGAGGGTATCAGTGCCACTTCGGCCGGTGCGATGAACGCGGCCTGCCTGGCCTATGGCCTCGCGATCGGCGGCCGCGACGGCGCGCGCAGGACGCTCGAGACCTTCTGGACGCGCGTGAGCGAGGCCGCCGCGCTCGGGCCACTGCAGCCGAGCTGGGTTGACCGCATCCAGGCCAATTGGGGGCTTGAATGGTCACCCTCGTTCACCGCCTTCGACCTGGTGACGCGTCTCTACAGCCCCTACGAGTTCAACCCGCTCAACATGAACCCGCTGCGGACGGTGCTTGAGCGCACCATCGACTTCGCGGTGCTGCGCGGGGATGCGACGCCGGTAAAGCTCTTCATCTCGGCGACCAATGTCCGCACGGGGCGGGTGAAGGTCTTCGAGCGGCACGAGCTCTGCGCGGATGCCGTACTCGCTTCCGCCTGCCTGCCCTTCCTGTTCCACGCCGTCGAAATCGAGGGCGAGGCGTACTGGGACGGCGGCTACATGGGCAACCCGGCGCTCTTCCCGCTCATCTATGGCTGCACGAGCCCGGACGTCGTGATCGTGCACATCAACCCGGTCATCCGGCCCGAGGTGCCGCGCGCCGCACGCGACATCCTGAATCGCGTCAACGAGATCAGCTTCAACTCCTCCCTGATGAGGGAGATGCGGGCGATCGAGTTCGTCACCAACCTGATCGATCGGGGGCAGATGGAGGCGAGCAGCCTCAAACGCATGTTCATCCACGCCATCGCGGCGGAGGAGGTGATGGGCCGGCTCGGCGTCAACTCGAAGATGAACGCCGATCAGACCTTCCTCAAATACCTGCGCGACGCCGGCCGCCGTACGGCGGATCTGTGGCTGGAGGGCAACCATGATGCGATCGGCGAGCGATCGACGGTGGATATCCGGGCTGAGTATCTCTAGGGCGCGCGACGTGGCCGCGCGACTGCGCGGCCTCCTCGGCTTCTCCGCCATGGACGCGGCCCTCCCGCGGCGCGTCCAGGCGCTGGTGGCACGCCAGCAGGAGACGGCCGAGATCATCATCGGCCTGGCGCAGGTGGCGGCCATCGTCACCTTCGCCCTGCTCTACGCCATCGCACGGACCGCCAATCCGCCGCCGATGGCCATCGAGCCGGTGCCGATCGCCCTCGCGCTCTATGCGGTCTTCACCGGCTTCCGGCTGGTGCTGGCAGTGCGGCGCCGCCTGACGCCGCGGCTGCTGACCTTCTCCGTGGTGCTGGACATCGCGGTGCTGTTCAGCCTGATCTGGGCCTTCCACCTGCAGTACATGGCGCCGCTCGCGGTCGTGCTGAAGGCGCCGACCATGATGTACGCCTTCATCCTCATCGCGCTCCGCGCGCTCCGCTTCGAGGCCCGCTATGTGTTGATTGCCGGGGCAACCGCGATGGTCGGCTGGGTCGCCATCGTCGGCACGGCCCTTCTTGGCGGCGCAACCGTGACCCGCAGCTTCCTTGACTACGTCACGACACCTTCGGTGCTGATCGGCGCCGAGTTCGACAAGCTGGTCGCCCTCGGCATGGTCACGCTGCTGTTGGTGCTGGTGGTTTCCCGTGGTCGCGCCCTGCTCGTGGAAGCAGCGCGGGAGCGCATTGCGTCCGACGGACTGTCCCGCTTCTTCGTGCCTGAGGTCGCGCACCAGATCCGCGGCGCGGAGGAGGAGATCATGGCCGGCATGGCCGAACGCCGCCAGGCGACCATCCTGATGACCGACCTGCGAGGCTTTACGCGCCTCTCGCAGGAGATGGCACCGGAAGCCCTGCTCGCCCTGCTGGCCGCCTATCAGGAAATCGTGGTCCGCGCGGTGCGGCGGAACGGTGGCAGCATCGACAAGTATCTCGGCGACGGAATCCTCGTGAGCTTCGGGGCCGTGAAGGCAAGCGACACGCACGCCGCGGCGGCCCTGCGCACCGTGCACGACATCCAGGCTGCGCTATCCGCATGGACACCGCCCGACCAGGCCATGCCCTCCATCTCCGTCGGCATGGCGGTAGCGACGGGCGAGGTGCTGTTCGGCACGGTCGGCGCGGAAGGGCGCCTCGAATACACCGTCATCGGGGACCCGGTGAATCTCGCCGCCAAGCTGGAGAAGCACAACAAGGCCGAGGGCAGCGAGGCACTGACGCATCGCGAGGCCTATGAACTGGCGCTGCGCCAGGGCTACGTCCCGACGGGGCGCGAGGAGACACGCTTCGACCGCGTGGTCGCCGGTGCGCCGCGGCCATTCGATCTGGTGTTGCTGCGCGGCCCGTAAGCCGTGCGGCCGCCTTGGTCACATCCCTTCGCCGGGGACGCCGGTGATCAGGCGCGCGCCACGCTTGAAGCTCACATACGCCCAGAGCCAGTCGAGCAACACGACGGCGCGGTTGCGGAATCCGATCAGGAAGGCGATGTGCACCACGCCCCAGAGCAGCCAGGCCAGGCGCCCCGACAGCCGGATGCGGCCGAAATCGGCAACGGCGTGACCACGCCCGATGGTGGCGAGATTGCCGATATGCCTGTAGCGGAAGGCTCCGCCGGATCTGCCCTTCAGGCGTGCGGCGACCGTGCGCGCGACGAATGCGCCCTGCTGCTTCGCGACCGGGGCAAGGCCCGGCAGCGACCTGCCGTCCGGGCCCTCGACGGCGGCCGTGTCGCCGACGACGAAGATCTCGGGGTGGCCCGCCAGGGTAAGGTCGGGAAGGACCGGCACGCGACCCACTCGATCCGGCGGCACGCCCAACCAGGCCGCTGCGGGCGATGCGGCGACGCCGGCGGCCCAGATGACTGTGCCAGCGGCGATGGTTGTTCCGTCGAAGCGCACGCCTTGCGTGCTGCATTCCATGACGGGGGCGCCGAGTGCGACCTCGACCCCGAGGGATTCGAGCGCGGCGCGCGCCCGCTCCGACAATCCGGCCGGGAAGGCGGGCAGCAGCCGCGGCCCTGCCTCGATGAGGAGGATGCGGGCGTCCCGCGGGTCGATGTGGTGGAAGTCCTTCGCAAGGGCGACCTTCGCGAGTTCGGCGATGGCACCGGCCATTTCCACCCCGGTCGGTCCACCGCCGATGACGATGAAGTTCAGCAGACGCCGCCGTTCGGTCTCATCCATCGCGCTTTCGGCGCGCTCGAAGGCAAGCAGGATGCGGCGGCGGATGATGGTGGCATCCTCGATACCCTTCAGTCCCGGCGCCGAGGCCTCCCATTCGTCATGACCGAAATAGGCATGCCGCGCGCCTGTCGCGAGCACGAGCGTGTCATAGGGAACGCGACGCTCCCCGATCATCACCTCGCACGCGGCCTTGTTCACGCCAGTGACGGTGCCGAGGATCACCTCGGTGTTCATGCGGCCACCGAGGATGCTGCGGATCGGTGTCGCGATATCCGCGGGGGAGAGCGCCGCCGTTGCCACCTGGTAGAGCAGCGGCTGAAAGAGATGATGGTTGCGACGATCGATGACGACGAGGTCGATCGGTTCTCGCGCCAGCATCTTCGCCGCGGTCAAACCTGCGAAGCCTCCGCCGACAATGACGACGCGATGCCTGCTGGCCGTGGGCTGTGCAGATGGCAGGAGTTGCGTGGCGAGGGGCATCGGCGTGATCTCCATTCCGTGCTGCGGACGCAGGCGGGCACCAAAGTATTCGCACGACGTGCGGCGGCGACCACGACCTTCGCCGCATGGTCCCGATGCCTGCGCGCTATCGCGCAGACGGCACATGCGTCCCCGGCATCGGCTTCGCAGCGCAACGGCATTGGATGGGGCGTGGTGGCGCATCGATCCTCCGCACGGCCCCGCGCATAGGCGGGCCGCATGCAACCGAAGGAAGGAATCTCTGCCATGAGCGGTTCGATTCAGCAGCGCCCGGCGCGTCGCGGAGGCGTCGCGTTAGCCGCCATTCTCGCGGCCGGACTCATGAGTGTCTCTGGCGCGCAGGCGGGTGAATGTCCTGCCGATCAGCGGCGTGCGGACGCGCGGCCGGCGGCGACTGACGCGGCGAACGGCGTGACCGACACCGTCATCGCATCCATCGAGCTGTCGCGCGAGCCGGCGGCGATCCAGGACCGGAAGTTCCGCATGCGCCGGCTGGTCATCCGACCGGGCGGCACGGTGCCGTGGCACAGCCATGGCGATCGTCCGGCCCTGATCTATGTCGTCGAGGGCACGATCGTGGAGTACGCCTCGAACTGCGCGGTGCCGATCACGCACCGCGCCGGCGACGTCGCGAGCGAGACGCATGCGACCTCCCATTGGTGGCGCAACCATACCAACCGACGCGTCGTGTTGATCTCCGCAGACCTGCTCCGCGATCCCAACGACCGGAACATGTGAGGCGGGCCCGGCGGGGAGTGCGATCGCCTCCCCGCCTTCCCGGTCATGCGCGCGGGATGCCGGGGATGCGGCACGCCGGCAGCAGCCCATCAGGAGCCGGACTGGCCCACGTGGTGGCGGCGCGCCACCGGCAAGAAGGCCAATCGCCGCCAGGCCTGCGGTGCTTGGCCGAAGGCCACACGGAACTGCGCGTTGAAGGTCGAGAGATCGCCGAAGCCGGTGTCGAAGGCGACGGTCGCGACACTCTCCCGAGTGAGGCGCAGACGGAGCGCGGCACGGCGCAGCCGAAGGTCGAGCAGGTAGCGATAGGGCGTGCGTCCGGTCACGCGGCGGAAGCGGCGGAGGAAGTGGTAACGGCTCATGCCCGCCTCGGCCGCGAGCGTGTCGAGGCCAAGAGTCTCCTCCGCCCGCGCTTCGATCAGACGCAGGGCGCGCGTGACGCGCCGCTCATCCGTCGCGGGGCAGGGTTCGCAGCGCAGCGTCACGCCGGCGCTGGCGGCGACGACCCGCTCGGCCGCGGCCAGCACGAGTTCCTCCATCGATGTCGCTGTGCCAGCGGATGCGGCCTCCAGCGCGACCAGGATGCGGGCGAGGGCCGGGCCGGACGGCAACATGGGCGCGGTGAAGCGGAAGCGCGCCGTGCCGGTGGTGAAGGCCGCGATCTCCTCGAACAGCGCGGGCGCAAGCTGGACGGCGATGCAGCGGTCGCCCCGGCCGTGCTCATGGCCGCACTCGTAGCAGGTGCCTGCATTGCCGAGCAGCACGGCACCCGGGTGTAGCAGCGCGCGCCCTGATGCGGCGCGATAGCCAAAGGTTCCGCTGACCACCACGCCGATGCCGTAGTCGTCGTGCCGTTCCTCGAACCGCCGGTCGGACGGGCCCGCACGGCAGACGACGTCGCTCACGCGCCAGCCTTCACCCTGGCCGAGCCGGCGCGTGGTCAGCGGAGGGACAACCCCGTTCTCCATGGGAAGCATCATAGCAATATTCCCCAAGCATGGTGGCGCCGCGTCGCGCAGAGTCGCCGTCCCACCCGCAAGGAGATCCAGAGCGGTGATCAACCACCTTTCCCTTGGCGTGCGCGACATCGCGCGCACGAAGCGCTTTTATGACGCGGCGCTGGGGCCGCTCGGCTACCGGTGCCTGAGCGAGGGCGAGGGTTCGTTGGGCTACGGGGCGAAGGACGTCGTGTTGTGGATCGGGCAGACGGATCATCCGGTGCCGGCCGATCCGCGGTCCGGGCTTCACGTCTGCTTCGACGCACCGAGCCGCGAAGCGGTCGGCGCATTCCATCGCGCCGCCCTGGCCGAGGGCGGTAAGGACAACGGCGCACCCGGGCCGCGGCCGGACTACGGCCCGACCTACTATGCCGCTTTCGCGATCGACCCGGATGGCTACCGCCTCGAGGCCTATTGCGGGGAGGCGTGATTGGGGTGCTTTGGGGGAGGTGACCCCCGTGCCAAATACGCCGAAGGCGGCGAGATCGGACGGAGGTCATGCTGCGGCGGCTTGCTCAGCAGGCACCCGGAGAGTTTCGTTCCCGGGTTCCTACCGCCGCATCATTCTTCTCTCGCGCAGCCCGTCTCTCCTGCATGTTGGGCTGCGAAGACAAAGAGGCGCCGCGCTCTTGAGGAGCGACCGATTTTGCCCTTCCAGCTCAGACCCTATTGCATGAGCCGGCAGATGAGGCCGGCGAGCAGAAGGTGTGTGCACAGTAGACATCGCGCATGGCCATCCGGCGCCTGGCCATCACCGCCGAACGGCGGTCACCTCAATCTCCACCAGCCAGCCCGGATTCACCAACCCGGCGACCTGCATGACCGAGCGCGCCGGCAGGTTCGGCTGAGCCGTCGTGCCGAAATGCTGCGTATAGGCGGCCATGAATCCCTCGAAATCCATGCGTCCACCTTTGTCGGGATCGCCGACGAGGAACACCTGCATTCGCACCACATCGGCCAGTGACAGGCCGATCGAACGCAGGCTCGCCTCGATCCGCGTCAGGACATTGTCGGTCTGCGCACGCGTATCACCGAACGCCGCGACGCTGTTGCGCGCCGCGGCGGCATTGATGGCCGTGGGCACCATGCCGCTGACCAGCACCAGGGTGGCGGTCGCCGGCACCTCCACCGCCATCGCGATGGGAAAGTTCGAGCCAGGCGTGCGATGGCGCACGACCTCCTGCGCCATGGCGCTGCCGGTGGCGGCCAGCAGCGCGCCGGCGACGATGAAGGATCGGATCATGACCAGTTGTGTCCTCATGGCCGGGCCGAACGCACATCTTCGGGACGCGCGGGGTCGGCGCGATACGCATTGCCGAGATTGCCCCGCACCCAATTCACGACCGCGGCGATCTGCTCGTCGTCAAGCTGGGTCGCGAAGCCTGGCATGCCGCGCAGCCCATTGACGACGACATGCACGGGATAGGCGGCATTCTCCAGCTTGGCATTGCCGGCGAGCGCTGGATACCGGCCCGCGCCCACCGCACCCTGTCCGCTGGGCATGTGGCACCCGGCGCAAATCGCCGCGTAGAGCGCGGCACCGTCGCGCTGCCCGAAGCGCGTGGCGCTGACGAAGCCATGGCTGCTTTCGCTGCCCGGTGCCGTCTGCGCGCCGGGTGCGACCGGGCCGGCCAGGACCGCCATCGCGGCCAGGACCGGCAGGCGAAGAAGCGCGCGCATCACGCGCCCACCACGCGGCGATGCAGGCGACCTATGGCGTCGAGCGAGGACAGGATCGCGCCCTCCTGCCAGGCGGGGATGTAGGATGCGTGCTCTCCGGCCAGCATGATGCGGCCATCCAGCGCGCAGAGATCGTCGTAATGCTCCGCGCGCTTCGCATCGGTCCACATGCCGTGGCAGCCGAGATTGCCGGGCACGCGGTGCCAGCCCACCGCGACGCCGTTGTCGAATTCGTCGCGATACTGGGGATGCAATGCGGCACCCCATTCCACCGCGCGGCGCACGCGTTCGGCGGCGGGCAGCGCGGTGAATTCGTAGGCATAGGGCCCGAAGGCATAGGCACCGAGCAGCACGCCCTTGCCCGCCGCGCCATAGCCGGTCGAGGGATAGGAGATCATGCGGATCGGCAGGTCGGTATAGGAAACCCCGCCGAAGATGTGCTCGTCCTGTTCCCAGAAGCGACGCTTGAACTGCAGCCCGACCTTGACCGAGGCCGAATAGGGCACCGCGTCGATCGCCGCGGCCATCTTCGGGCCGACATTCATCTCGATCTGGCTGAGGACCGACAGCGGAATGGTGCACAGGCACCAATCGGCACGGAACGGTTCCGGCGCGGGCCCGCCGCGCGTGTCCTCCGCAGTCACGCTCACGCCATTCGCATCCTGGCGGATCGCCGTGACCTTGGTGTTGTAGCGGATCATCTCGCCGACCTCGCGCGCGAAGGCGCGGGCGATCATGTCCATGCCACCAACCGGCTGGAACATCGTGGTCTGGAATTCATAGACGGAGCCGGTGGCGAGATAGGCCCAGAGCCGCGACGACAGCACATCCTTCAGGGCGACGGGTTCCGAGAAGACCGGCCGTGCCGACAGCCCGCCGCCTGGATCGCGGTCAAAGCCGCGGCGGTCGGAGGTCTGCAGCGATTTGGCATAGGTCAGGTCCCGGTTCAGCGCGCCCCAGCTGCGCAGGCTTTCCAGCAGGATCTCCCGATCCTCCCGCGTGACCATGCCGTCGAGCCGGTTCTGGCTGGTCGCCTTGGCGAGCAGTTCGGCGATGCCGCCGTGATAATCGGACAGCACAGTGCGGTAGCGTTGCGGCGTGCCGCCGAAGGCCGTGCGGCCATGCAGCAGCGCGTTGTGGTTGACCTGGACGAAGGGCTCCAGCGCGACGCCAAGGCGCTTGCAGTAATCCAGCACGGCATGGTGGTGGTACGGGATCCGCCAGGGGCCGGGATTGATGTAGTGGCCGTCATCGAAGCGGCATTCCTGCACCTCGCCGCCGAGTTCGGTGATGCGGTCCCCGCCACGGATGGTCCAGCAACGCCCGCCGGCGCGGTCGTTGTATTCCAGAATCTGCACGCGGTAGCCGGCGCGCTTCAGCTCCAAGGCCGCGACCATGCCGGCGAGGCCGGCGCCGAGGATCAGCACCGATGCGCCGCGCGGGTCGCCTTCCAGCCGGATGGGGCCGCGATAGGGGGATTCCGCGGCATGGCCGAGTGCCGCCATCGCCTGGTACATCGCCGCGCCGCCGGCCAGCACGCCTATCCGCGCGAGAAGTGCACGGCGGCTCTGCGAACCGATACTCTCGGTTTCGTGTGACATGACGGTTCTCCTCCTGCGCGCAGCCTAGCGCGAATGGACAACCTGCCAAGCGTCAGTGCGATGGATCCGGGCAAGTGCCTCGGCCTCGGTATCGGCGCGTCCGTCGGCAGGTGATGCATGACGGCCCCAACTGCCGGCAAAGTTGACCCGCACCGAGGGCCCCGGGGCGAACATGGACGACAGGAAGCGCGTCGCCGGCCTCATCCGCGACTACATCGCGCGGGAAAGGATGTCGCGCGAGCAATTCGCCTTCAGGACGAGGCTGGGCAAGTCCACGGTGGACAAGCTGCTCATCGGCCTGTTCTCCGACCGCACCCTCGCGATCGTCGAGGGCCAGACGGGCCTACCCCTGCGATCGCGGGCGGACCCGGTCGCTCCAATGCCGGACGGCAAGGCCACTGCGCCGCCCGATCTTCCCGCGGCTCCTTCGATCGCCGTGCTGCCCTTCACGAACATGAGCAGCGATGCCGCGAAGGACTACCTCGCCGACGGCATCTCCGAGGACATCACCACGGCTCTTTCCCGCCTGCGCTGGTTGTTCGTCATCGCGCGCAACTCGACCTTCACCTACAAGGGAAGGGCCGTCGACGTCCGGCAGATCGCTCGCGAACTCGGCGTGCGCTACATCCTCGAAGGCAGCGTGAGGACCGTGGGCGACCGCATCCGCGTCACCGGCCAATTGGTCGAGGCGGAGACAGGCAAGCATATCTGGGCCGAGCGGTACGATCGCCAGCTCAGCGACATATTCGCCGTGCAGGACGAGATCACCGCGAGCGTCGTCGCCGCCATCGAGCCGCACCTCACCGTCGAGGAGGGTATCCGCGCAGCGGGCAAGCCGCCCGGAAGCATCGACGCCTGGGGCCTGGTCGCACGCGCCATGAGCCTGATCAACCGCATCGGCCGGGCGCAGAGCGAGGAGGCGCGGGCCTTGCTCGCGCGCGCCATCGAGATCGAGCCCGGTTACGCCCGGGCGCATGCGGTGCTGGGCTGGGCCGTCTGGTGGGCGGCACGCTGCTACTATCTTGAAAACCTGGAGGAGGCCTACCGCCTCGCGACGCGACACGCGGAGGCGGCCGCCGCCCTCGACCCCGCCGAGCCCTGGGCCCGGATGATGCTCGGGATGGGTTTCAGTGAGGCACGGCAGCATGAGCGGGCGCTTGCTGAGCTTCAGGTCACGCTTGGACTGAACCCGAGTTTCGCGCTGGGGCGGACGACCCTTGGCTGGGCACTGGCCCGCATGGGACGGTTCGAGGAAGGGATCGCCGAAACCGGCCTGGCGCTGCGCATGAGCCCGGTGGACAGTTTCTCCGGGATCTATACCTCGTTCCACGGCCTCGCCCTGATCGGAGCACGGCGCTTCGCGGAGGCGCTGCCATTCCTGCGTGCCTCAGTGGCAGCCCTCGCTGGGTATCCGGGGCACTACCACTCCCTGATCAGCTGCTGCGGCCATCTCGGACTGGTGGAGGAGGCGCGCAACTTCATCGCGGCACGAAACCAGATCAGCCCGCCCATCGACCTCGACGTGATCCGCCGCCGGCTGGAGGGCTTCGCCTACTGCGACGTATTCGTCGAAGGGCTCGTGAAGGCAGGCGTTTCGGCGTAGCTGGAGGCGGTTGCCACCGGACCGCGTTGCGTGCCCGCCTCCTCGAGGCACGACGCCGCGGCGCAATTCGGCAGAATTGTCCGGTCGAATTGGCACCTCGCCGGCCGGCCCATCACGGACGCACCGCTGGTGTCTCCATCGGCATGCCTCGAGCGCGTGCAGCAAGGAAGGCTTCGATCGCCACGAACTCCCGCGACCCGTAGCCAAAGGGTTCGGCACGCACGCCGGTCATGCAGCCGCGCAGCCGGCGCTGCAGGGACCCCAGCGCCTGCCATTCGAGGCGGTAGAGCGGATAGCCAGTCGGATGGGCCTGCGGGATGACGTTGCCCGCCAGGCGACGGCCGGCATTGTCGTCGTGGCACTGCGCGCAGGACAGGTCGAGCTGCCCGCGCCTTTCGCGCCAAAGACGCTCTCCCTCGGAGCGAACGGGCACAAGCCGCTGATCCTCGGGCGGCGCGATGGGCTGGCCACGCGACTGCAGCGCGACATAGGCGGTAAGCGCCAGGCTAGCCTCGCTCTCGCGTTCGGCCGGTGCCACGCCTTGGTGGCGCGATTGGCAGAGGCCGATGCGGCCGGCAAGATCCACCGCGCGTCCCTCGGTTTCGTCGAAGGCCGGATAGCGCAGCGCGACGCCGCGCATCGAGACGACCGCATCGCCATGGCATCCGGCGCAGGCACGTTGCGCCGGACCGGCGGGGCGCGACCACAGTGCCTCACCCTCCAGCACCCAGAGCATGCCGGGATTGGTCGTGTCGTCGCGCTGCATGGCCTGGGTGGCCGGCGCCATATCCGCGAAGCCGGAGCGCCGTTCCTGCGCCGGCGCCACGCCGGCCACGAGGAACAGCACCGTCGCAACGGCCGCGCGTCTCATTCCGTGACGATGATGGCGCGCGTTTCGGTCTGCGCGAAGCCGTTGTCGCCGAGCCAGGTGAAGGTGAGCGTGCCGCTCTCGGCCGCCCGCGCCGTGAAGGACAGGAAGGGGTTGGCAGCGATGGCCGGGTGCAGCTCGGCGCGGAACACTTCCGCGTCGTTCCAGCGACAGACAAAGCTGCGGATGATGTCGCGCGGCAGTATCTCGCCGCTGGCGCCTGGGCGGAAGCCGGTCTCCATCTCATGCTGGATGAGGGTGCGGATCTCGATCACCTCGCCGCGGCGAGCGGTGGTGGGAACATGGAGCAGGACGCGCGCCATGGCTCAGCCCTCCACGCAGGCGGCGAGGGTGACGATGACCTCGGCGCTGTCGGACCAGACGCTGCCGTCGCTCATCACCGCAAGGGCGAGGATGCGCTGGGACGTTGCGAGGCGGATACGCGTCGCGATGCGCGCTGCTCCTGCACGTGGGCCTAGCTCGACAGTGATGACGTTGGGCAGCGGGTTGCGCTCGTTGAAGACGGCAATGCGCCGGACGTGATCCGCCTCGGTCATCGGGCTGTCCACGGCGATGGCAAGTGGGACCGTGTTGCCGTTCTCGACCAGCGGCGGGATGTCGATGTGGACGCGGCCGACCTGTACCGGCCCGACCTCGCCGAGGAAATCACGGATCGCGGCCTGCATGCGCTCGGGCGTGGCCTCCGCGCGCCGCACCAGTGTCACGGCCAGCAGTGCCGGGCCGCCAGCGAGAAGGTCACGTCGCGAAGCCATGCGTGTCCTCCTACTCCCGCAAGGTGGCGAGGAACGCCACCACATCCTCGATCTCGGCCGCCGTCAGCACGGTCCGGCCCTGCCAGGCGGCGCCGACCCCATGAAGGCCGTCGAGCCGGTAATAGGACGGCATGATCGTGCCCGGATTCAACCGCCGGCTGTCCACAATCCGCAGCCGAAGCTGGCCTTCCGACCAGCGTGCCCCGGCGCCAGCGAGACTCGGCGCGAGGTCGCCCTGGAAGCGCTCTTCCGGGATCGGCCCGGAATGGCACAGCAGGCACAGGCCGCGCTGGCGGCTGGCGACGATGGCGCGACCGCGCGCGGGGTCGCCGGGCGTGCCCGTCAAGGGTGCCAGGATGGCGTCACCGACGACGTCGTAGGCTGGTTCCTGCGCCATGCCGCCACCGGCGAGCAGCAGTATGACGGTGATCGTGCCAGGGCGGTTCAGGCGAAGGCCTCGGCGGTGATGGTGGTGAACCAATCCTCGGCAAGACGGGCCTCCCGTTCGCGGAAGGCGGCCGGCGCCGATGGCGGGCTGGTGCCGCCAGCACCTTCGATGTCGGCCAGCAACCCGTTGACGGGCCGGTACACGCCCGCGACCGAGATGCCGTAATCCGGTGCCACCAGGCTGTAGCAGGTGTTGATCAGGCGAGGTTCCTGCGGTGCCTCGCCGCGCAGCAGCGCCGCGACCGCGGCGGCGCAGGCCTTGGCCTGGGCGTTGGCGGCAAAGGCGGATTTCGGCATCGCACCGGCGATCGCCGCATCCCCGATGACATGGATGCCGGGGCGCAGGCGGGATTCGAAGGTGATCGGGTCGATCGGACACCAGCCCGAGCGGTCGGCCACGCCGGCCAGCGCCGCGATGCGGGCCGCGCGCTGCGGCGGGATCACATTCGCGACCGCCGCGCGGTGCGTGCCGAAATCCGTCGTCAGCGTCAGCGCGGCGGCATCCACGCCGGTGACGCGGCCACCGCCGGCGAGCGGCACACGCTCGATCAGGCCGGGGTAGAGCGCAGCCCAAGCCGTTTCGAACAGCCGCTGCTTCGAGAAGGCATCCTTGGCGTCGAGCAGCAGCAGCTTCGATCGCGGCTTCCGGGTCCTGAGGTAATGGGCAATCAGACTGGCCCGCTCATAGGGGCCTGGCGGGCAGCGATAGGGATTGGCCGGGACCGCCATGACCACCGTCCCGCCATCGTCCATCGCCTCGAGCTGCCGGCGCAGCAGCAGCGTCTGCGCGCCGGCCCGCCAGGCGTGCGGCATTCGCTCCGCCGCTGCCTCGTCATAGCCGGGCAGCGCGTCGAAGCGCAGTTCGATGCCCGGTGCCAGTACCAGCCGGTCCCAGGTGAGCGTCGTGCCGTCAGCAAGGCTGACGCGCCGCGCTTCGGCATCGACGGCCACTGCCGCCTGCGGCACCACGGTGATGCCGGCGCGGCGCAGCCCGTCCAGGCTGAAGCGCTGTTGCGTGATGTCGCGTAGCCCGCCGATGACGGCATTGCTCAGGGGACAGGCGGTGTAGGTGGCGTCCGGTTCGACCAGCGTCACCGACAGCCTCTCGGCGCGCAGCGCGCGGGCACAGGACGCGCCGCCGAAGCCGCCGCCGATGACGACGACCGCAGCGCTGGCCTGCGCCAGCGCGGGACGGGCGATGGCCGCGGCCAGCACGGCCCGGCGTGTCGCCGCGATCCTCATTGCCCGGCGACCCATTCGGCGATGGCGCGGATCTCGGGCTCGGTGAAGCCGCGGGCGATGCGGTCCATCACCGTTGGCGCCCCCTCCCCGCGCCGGAAGGCGAGCATGGCATCCACGATCTGCGCCGCCGGCCGCCCCGCAAGCGGCGGGATGGCGGCGTCGGGGCGTGGTGGCATCGCATGGCAGCCGCTGCACGACGCGGCGCCGGGCGGCGCGCCGGCAGCCGCCGCTGGGGCGGCTGCAAGCATCAGCATGAACAGGGCGCGCCACATGGCGCGCTCAGCTTTTCCGCAGGTCCGTGTGCTTGACCGGTAGGGTCCGGACACGCTTTCCCGTGGCCGCGAAGATGGCGTTCAGCACCGCCGGCGCCGCGACGGCGATGGTCGGCTCGCCCACGCCGCCCCAGAAGCCGCCGGATGGGATGATGATGGATTCCACCGCCGGCATCTCGTCCATGCGCATCATCGTGTAGGTGTCGAAATTCTCCTGTTCCATGCGGCCGCCCTTGACCGTGCATTCCTGATACAGCGCGGCTCCGAGGCCATAGACGAAAGAGCCTTCGATCTGCGCCTCGATCTGTTGCGGGTTGACGGCATGGCCCGGATCCGTCGCTGCGACGATGCGGTGGACGGTCAGCTTGCCGTCATCCGCCACCGAGACCTCGGCGCAGGCTGCGACGTAGCTGCCATAGCCATGGGTCTGCGCGAGGCCGCGGAAACGCCCGGCCGGCGGCGGCGTACCCCAGCCCACGCGCTCCGCAACGGCGTTCAGCACCGCGAGATGCCGCGGATGATTGGCCATCAGCGCGCGGCGGAAGGCGAGCGGGTCCTTGCCTGCCGCATGCGCCAGCTCATCCATGAAGCATTCGAGGTAGATGGCGTTCTGGTTCAGGTTCACACCGCGCCAGAAGCCCGGCGGCACATGCGGATTGCGCATGGCGTGGTCGATCAGCAGGTTCGGGATGGTGTAGCCGATATCAGCCTCGCCCCCGCTGGCATTGAGGCCCTGGAACACGACCGGATCGCGCCCGTCGCGGATATTCTGCGGGAAGATGCTGGCAACGATGGACTGGCCGGAGATGCGCATGGTCAGCCCGACCAGGTTGCCCTGCGCATCCAGCCCGCCCACCAGCTTGCACTGCGTGATCGGGTGGAAGCGGCCATGCAGCATGTCCTCCTCCCGCGACCAGATCAGCTTGATCGGCGTGCCGGGGATCTGCTTCGCGATCTCGACCACCTGCGTCACCCAGTCATGGACGGCGCCGCGACGGCCGAAGCCGCCGCCGAGATGGATCTTGTGCACGTCGCAGCGCGTCGCCGGCAGGCCCGAGGCGGCGGCCGTGGCGGCAAGCGCGGCCTCGCCATTCTGGGTCGGCGTCCAGACCTCGCAGCGCTCCGGCGTCCACAACGCCGTCGCGTTCATCACCTCCATGCAGGCATGGTTCTGGTGGGGGTAGGCATAGACGGCCTCGACGCGCCGCGCGGCGCCGGCAATGGCGGCACGCGCATCGCCCGCGCGGTTGCCCACCGCGGCCTCGGGCGCATCCAGGCCTTGCTTCAGCCATTCGGCCATGGAAGCGGAGGAGACATTGGCGTTCGGCCCCTCGTCCCAGACGATGGGCAGGGCGTCGAGCGCGGTCTTCGCGCGCCACCAGGTGTCAGCCACCACGGCGACGGCTGATTCACCCACCGGCACCACGCGCCGCACGCCGGGCATGTTCGCGACGGCGGCGGCATCGAAGCTGCGGACCTTGCCGCCGAAGACCGGACAGTCGCGGATCGCCGCGTTCAGCATCCCCGGAAGGCGCAGGTCCATGCCATAGACCTGCTTGCCATTGGTCTTGTCCACCGTGTCGAGCCGCGGCACGCGATGGCCCGCGATCTTCCAGTCCCGTGGGTCCTTGAGCGGCACCTCCTGCGGCGGCGTCAGGCGGCCGGCGGCTTCGGCGACGCGACCAAAGGTGGTCGTGCGGCCGGACGGAAGATGCGTGATGACGCTCTTCTCGGCGCGGCACTCGGCCGCCGGCGCGCTCCATTCATTCGCCGCCGCTTGCACGAGCATCATGCGCGCGGCGGCGCCACCCTTGCGCACATACTCATGGCTGTCGCGGATGCCGCGGCTGCCGCCGGTCGAGAAATTCCCCCAGACGCGGCTGCGCGCAAGGTTCTGGCCTGGCGTCGGATATTCCGTCGTCACCTTGGCCCAGTCGCATTCGAGTTCCTCGGCGACGAGCTGCGCGAGGCCGGTCAGCGTGCCCTGCCCCATCTCCGACCGGGCGATGCGGATCACCACCGTGTCGTCGGGCTTCACCACCACCCAGGCATTCACCTCGGGCGGGATGGCGCCCTGCGCCGCAGCGTCGGGAATGCGGAAGCCGAAGGTGAAGGCCCCGAGCGCCGTGGCGGCACCGGCGATCACGCCGCGGCGGGAGAGTTCGGTCTGATTGGTCATGACACGTCCTCCCTCAACCGCTCGTCGACGGGCCAGCCGCGATCGCCCGCTGGATGCCGGCGATGACCCGGTTGTAGGTGCCGCAGCGGCAGATGTTGGTGATCTCCGTGCGGATCTCGGCTTCGCTCGGGCGCGGGTTCTGCGCCAGCAAGGCGGCGGCGGCCATCAGCATGCCGGATTGGCAGAAGCCGCATTGCGGCACGTCGAGATCCACCCAGGCCTTCTGCAGCGCATGCTGCGTGCCGGGCGGGGCAAGGCCTTCGATGGTGACGATCTTCTGTGCCTCGGTGAAGGCGGAGACCGGCATGGAACAGGCGCGTGTCGCCACGCCGTCCACATGAACGGTGCAGGCGCCGCATTGGGCCACGCCGCAACCATACTTGGTGCCGGTCAGCCCGACCTGTTCGCGAAGCACCCAGAGCAGCGGGGTGTCGTCCTCGACTGTCACCTCGACGACGCGTCCGTTGACATTGAGCTTGGCCATGTCCCCTCCAGCACCGTTCGCGGCACAACCGGCGCTGGTCGGGAGAAGGGGCGCAGACCAATAACGCGCTTCGTGGCTTCCGCCCAACAACGCTGCCGGCGGGGTCTTGTAGCCGTAACGACCGCGAGACTCACGATGAATCTGGCGGTGGGGAGCCTGCGATGCCCTGCCCGACGACTATATCGCGTTGCACAAGTCGCGCATGGCGCGCGTCATTTGTCGCGCCGCCGGGGCGGGCTCGTTCGTTGGCCTAATGGGTGTTGATGATTCTCACGACGACCGAGAGAGGACCGAAGGCTGCCCAGCGCCGTTTGGCGGGGCACCTCGTGGCGATGCTCCGGTCCGGGGTACTCAGCCGAACGGCGGCAATGCCATCGCCAAGACGATCACGACGCTGGTGGCAAAAGCGGGGAAGGGAAGCTCCCCTTCCCCGACCTTCGGCTACATCGCGGCGACCTTCTTCGCCTGCGGTGCGAGCAGGCGCATATAGGTCGGCGTCACCAGCATCTCGGTGACGTTGGCGCGCGGCGGCAGCGTCGCCACGAACAGCGCCATGGCGGCGATATCCTCGGGCTGCAGCAGACGCTCGACATCCTCGGTCGGCACCGGTTCGGGGCGGCTCTTCAGGATGTCAGTCGCAACCTCACCGGGGCAGATGCAGCAGGACCGGATATTGTGGATCCCATTCTCCTGGTTGATCGACTGCGACAGCGCCACGAAGCCGTGCTTCGCCGCCGTGTAGCCGGGCCCGGAGAGGAAGGAGATGCTCTTGCCCGCCATTGAGGCGATCTGGATCAGCTGCCCGCCGCCGCGCTTGCGCATGCCCGGCAGCACCGCGACCGAGGTCAGGAACGGCGCGGTCAGGTTGCCATCCACCAGCGTGCGGATCGCCTCCGGCGTCAGCTGGTGCAGGTAGCGCTTCGGCAGGTTCACCCCGGCATTGTTCACCAGGATGTCAGGACCGCCGATCGTCGCCTCCACCTTGGCGAGCGCGGCGGCGACCTGCTTGTCATCCGTCAGGTCGGCGGGCGCGATGACGGCACCGCCGCCGATCATCGCAGCCGTTTCCTCGAGCGGCGCGGTGCGCCGGCCGGTCAGGGCGACCTTGGCGCCCTCCGCGGCAAAGGCGATGGCGATGGCGCGGCCGATTCCGCTGCCCGCCCCGGTTACCCAGGCGGACTTCCCAGCGAGACGCTGCATTGTTCAGAGCACCTTGTCGTTCGTCGGATCGATGATGTGCATCTGATCCATGTGCGCGATCAGGCGCAAGGGCTGGCCCACCGCCGCCGGCGTCGCGGGATCGAGCCGTGCCGAGATCTCCGCCCCGTCGAGCTTGAAATGCGCGAGCGTCTCCATGCCCATCGGCTCGATCACCTCCGGCGTCAGCGTCAGCGGCGCCGGGTTGGTCTTGTCGGTCGGCTTGTCGTCGGTCAGATGCTCCGGGCGGATGCCGAACAGCACCGACTTGCCGGCGTGGGGGCGATACCGCGCGGTGCGCGCCCCCGGCACGTCGAGCGTCGCGCCATTGGGCAGCGTCAGCCGCAGCGCGCCGGATGCTTCCTCAAGCTTCGCGGGGATGAAGTTCATCGCCGGGCTGCCGATGAAGCCGGCGACGAAGCGGGTCGCCGGGTTGTGGTACAGCTCCTGCGGGGGGCCGACCTGCTCGATCACGCCATGGTTCATCACCACCACGCGGTCGGCCAGCGTCATCGCCTCCACCTGGTCGTGGGTCACATAGATGGTGGTGGTATTGACCGTCTGGTGGACCTTCTTGATCTCGGTGCGCATCTGCACGCGCAGCTTGGCGTCCAGGTTCGACAGCGGCTCGTCGAACAGGAACACCTTGGGGTCGCGCACGATGGCGCGGCCCATCGCGACACGCTGCCGCTGGCCGCCCGACAGCGCCTTCGGCTTGCGTTCGAGCAGCGGCGTGATGTCGAGGATGCGCGCCGCTTCCTTCACCCGCTTGTCGATCTCGGCCTTGGGGAATTTCCGCAGCGTCAGGCCGAAGGCCATGTTGTCGTACACCGACATGTGCGGATAGAGCGCGTAGTTCTGGAACACCATCGCGATGTCGCGGTCGCGTGGCGGGATGTCGTTGACGACCGTGCCGCCGATGGCGATGTCGCCGCCGGTGATCTCCTCAAGGCCAGCGATCATGCGCAGCGTCGTCGACTTGCCGCAGCCGGACGGGCCGACGAGGACCACGAATTCATGGTCCGCGATCTCAAGGTCGATCCCCTTGACCGCCTGCACGCCGCCTTCATAGGCCTTGATGATCTTGCGGAGTGAAACCTGCGCCATGCGTGTTCAGCCCTTTGTCGCGCCGGCGGTCAGGCCAGCGATGTAATAATCCATGAGGAAGGCATAGATGATGACCGGCGGTAGCGCCGCCATCAGCGCGCCCGCCATGATCTGCCCCCAGGCGAAGGTATCGCCGCGCACAAGCTGCGACACCACGCCGATGGTCAGCGGCATCTCCTCGGCCGTGGTGACGAAGGCCGTCGGATAGACGAAGGCCGCCCAGGAGACGGTGAAGGCGAAGA
The DNA here is from genome assembly GCF_057586215.1 of Roseomonas sp. SRI_022. Taxonomy (NCBI): domain Bacteria; kingdom Pseudomonadati; phylum Pseudomonadota; class Alphaproteobacteria; order Acetobacterales; family Roseomonadaceae; genus Roseomonas; species Roseomonas sp. SRI_022. The sequence continues at coordinate 72,530 of NZ_JBYCZL010000018.1, read as the reverse complement.
TCGTCGCCGCGATGATGCCGGGCATCGCCACGGGAACGAAGATCTTCATCAGCATCTGCATCCAGTTGGCGCCGTCGATCAGCGCCGCCTCGTCCAGTTCCTTCGGAATGGAAGCGAAGTAGCCGATCATGATCCAGGTGCAGAAGGGCACGGTCAGCGTCGGATAGACCAGCACCAGCCCCCAGACCGAATTCAGCAGCCCGAGCCCGCCGACGATCTGGTACAGCGGGATGAACAGCAGCGTGTCTGGCACCAGGTAGGTAAGGAACACGCCGGTCGCCAGCACCTGGCTGCCCCAGAAGCGCATCCGCGCCAGCGCAAAGGCGGCGAGCACCGAGATCACCATCGTCAGCACCACCACGCAGCCGGTGACGATGACGCTGTTGATGAAGAAGCGGATGAAGATCGGGTTGCCGAGGATGGCGGCATAATGCTCGAAGGTCGGCGAGCGGATCAGCCAGGGATTCAGCGAATGGTCCGCGATCTCGGCATTCGTCTTGAAGCTGGTCAGCAGCATGTAGAAGGGCGGCGCGAGGAAAATGATCGCCGCGAAGATCAGGGAGGCATAGGCCGTCCACATCGCCCAGCGCCGCTCCGCGCGCAGGCTGCCCGCCTTGTGGTAGATGCCGGGCACGTCCCGGCTGGCTGCGGTCGCCGACATCACATCTGCTCCTTGTTGCGGCGCGTGACGCCGCGCAGGACGAAGAAGGCGCAAACCGCCAGGATCGGGAACATGAACAGCGACACCGCCGCGCCGCGCGGAATGTTGCTCGACAGGATGCCGACCTGGAACGCGTAAGACGCGAAGACGTGCGTCAGGTCGCGCGGTCCGCCATTGGTCAGCACGCGGACGATGTCGTAGTTGGCGAAGGTGACGATCAGGCTGAACAGCACGGTGATCGAGATGATGTTCGCCATCATCGGCAGCGTCACATAGCGCAGGCGCTGCCAGGACGTCGCGCCGTCGATCGCGGCGGCTTCATACAGCTGCTCGGGCACCGACTTCAGCGCCGCGAGATACATGATCATGAAGAAGGGCGCGCCGTACCAGACATTGACGATGATGACGGATGCGCGCGCCCACCAGGGCTCGCCCAGCCACGGCACCGACGGCACCGCGAAGATGTTCAGGATCCAGTTGATCGAGGAATAGGACGGATCGAACATCCACCACCAGCCGAGCGTGGACAGCGCCGGCGGGATGACCCAGGGCACCAGCAGCATGCCGCGCCACTTGCGCTGCCCCTTGGTCGGTATGTGGTGCAGCATGTGCGCCAGCCAGAAGCCGATCAGCGCCTTCAGGAGCACCGCGGTGACGGCGAAGATGCAGGATTGCCAGACCACCATCCAGAAGGTGTCGGATCCGAACAGGATCTCGAAATTGCCGAGGCCGGTGGGCAGCCAGTCGCCTTCCATGAAGGCCGTCATCCGGCGGTTCAGCGTCGACAGGTAGATGCCATAGGCAGCGGGGTAGCCGACCAGCCCGACCACGACGACCAGCAACGGCAAGGTCATCAGGAAAGCGATGGTCGATCGCCGCCGCGCGAAGCGTTGCAGCGAATTGGCCCGGCCAGACCCTGCCCCGGCTGCAGTGGTCACGGCCAACGTTCCGTCGGCTGCCATTGGAACCTCCCAGTATCATCGTGGCCGGGCGGGCAGCCATTGGCCGCCCGCCCGCACCGGGTCGTCCGTATTCCGCTCAGCCGCCGCGGCGGATCGTGGTCAGCTCGCGCTCGACCCAGCCCATCGCTTGGTCGATGCTCTCGCCACCCTGGACGATGCGCGCGATCAGCTTGGTATTCAGGCCGTTGTTGTAGGCCTGCACGGCGAACTCGGCCGGCGCCGGCGCGAAGGCGACGGCGGTGCGCTGGTTCTGGTGCGGCTTCACCGGATAGTTGTAGGCGAAGCCCACCGGCGGGCCCTCCGTCTCCCAGATTTTGAAGTCGGACATGGAGAGGAAGGGCGGGATGTCGTAGCCGCTGCTCGTGTTGGTCTGGCGTTCCGCCTGCGGGCGTTCCGACAGGAACTCGATCAGGCCCTTGGCCGCAGGCTTCATCCGGCTGAAGGACCAGACGCCCCAGAAATACGGCAGGTAGCCGACGAAGCGGCCCTCGGGGCCCGAGGGGCTCGGCGCATACCAGCAGTTCTCGGCCACGTTCGGCTGGTCGCGCTTCGCCACCGCCCAGGCCGACGGCGGGTTGAAGATCAGCGCCGAACGGCCCGAGATCAGCGCGCGGTTGTTCGACGCATCGTCCCAGGCCCAGACATCGTCCGGCAGCGCGCGCGAGATGCGCACCAGGATCTCGACTGCCTGGCGCAGCTTGGCGTTGTTGCGGATCGTCGGGTTGCCGCGCTCATCCATCATGAACGCGCCGTAGGAGGTCATCAGCGCGCCGACCCAGTCCACCGCGTCGGTGAACTGGCCCATCGGCAGGCCGAAGGGCACGCCGGCCGCCTTGCACTTCTCGGCCGCCGCCGCGAAGGTCTCCCAGGTCCAGTTGTCGGCGCCGGGGCCGCGCTCGGGGCGGTTCGGCCACATGGCCTTCATGTCGAGCCCCGCATGCTGCTGCATCAGGTCGAAGCGCGTGCAGGCCGGCTTGAGCTGCGTGCCCGACACCGCCGGCACCGCCGCCCACTTGCCGCGCACCTTGCCGAGGTATTCAGCGGCCGGCGTGACGGCGCCATATTTCTGGGCCAACCGGCCCATGACGTCGTCCATCGGCTCAAGCAGTTCGTGCTTCGCCGCCGGTTCCCATGTCGGGAAGGACAGGACGTCGTGGCCGCTGCGCGATTGCGCCTGCGCATTGATCGTCAGCAGGTTCTGGTTGCCGACCGACGTGATGAATTCGACGTTCACCTCGACCCGGTTCGCGCGGCCCCATTCGGCACAGAGTTCCCGCATGATGCCATTGCCGGCGGGCACCCAATGGTCCCAGAAGCCGCATTTCAGGGTACCGCCGGTGCCCTGTGCGTGAACCATCGGCGCCGAGAGCGCGCCCGCGGCGACGACGCCGGCCCCGTTGCGCAGGACATTGCGCCGGGTGATCCCGTTGTTGGACATGCTTTCCCTTCCGTTCTCTCCCCGGGGCGAGCCTCAGTCATCGGGCCCGCTTGTCGGTGCAAGGCAAGGTTAGGCGCGACAAAACCCGCATGGCAACCACTTACGACCCGTAAGTGCAGCGGCTTGCCCGCTCCGCGCGCCCGGCGCAGGCTCCGCCGCCATGGACAGCCACGCCTTCGATGTCATCGTGATCGGCGCCGGGATCGCCGGCGCGACCGCCGCCGCGCATCTCGCCCCGACCCATCGCGTCGCCCTGCTGGAAGCGGAGGAAAGCGCCGGCTACCACGCCACCGGCCGCTCCGCGGCGATCTGGATCCGCAACTACGGCAGCCCGGATGCGCGCATCCTCACCGCCGCCTCCCGCCCCTTCTTCGAGACGCCGCCACCGGGCTTCGCGGAGGCGCCGCTCGCGCGCCCTCGTCCCGTGGTGCACCTCGCGCCGCCAGACCAGGTGGAACAACTGCGTGAGATGATCGCCGAGGGCGACGACCTGCGCGAAATCCCGCTCGATGCGGTGCACGCCATGGCGCCCGTGCTGCGTCCGGGTTACGCGGCCATGGCGGCCATTGAATCCGACTGTTTCGACATCGACGTCGCTGCGATGCATCAGGGCTTCCTGCGCCAGGCGCGCGCCGCGGGCGGCGTGCTGGCCCTGCGCCACCGCGCCGGGCGGCTGTGGCGCCAGGATGGCCGATGGCATGCGGAAACATCGACCGACGCCGTCTTCACCGCGCCGGTCATCGTCAATGCGGCCGGGGCCTGGGGCGACGAGGTCGCGCGCCTCGCGGGCCTCGACCCCATCGGGCTGCAGCCGAAGCGGCGGACCGCCTGCATTGTCGATCCGGGGCCGCATGATTGCGCGGACTGGCCGTTGCTCGGCGACGCCGGCCACGGCTGGTACGTGCGGCCGGAGGCACGGCGCAAGCTGATGGTCAGCCCGGCGGACGAGACCGACAGCGAACCCTGCGACGCCCAGCCCGACGAATACGACGTGGCGGTCGCGATCGACCGCATGCAGCAGGCGCTCGACATCCCGGTCTCGCGCATCGAACACCGCTGGGCCGGGCTGCGCACCTTCACCCCGGATCGCGGCCTCGCCATCGGCCAGGGGGCGGAAGCGGGCTTCTTCTGGATGGTCGGCCAGGGCGGCTATGGCATGCAGACAGCGCCCGCTGCGGGGCGGCTGCTCGCCGCGCTGGTGGCCGGGACCGACCCCGGGGCGCTGGCGGCTGCCGTGCCGATGTGCGATCCGCTCCGCTTTGCCCCGAGGACCACGATATGAGCGACACCCTGCCGAATTTCGACGATGTGCGCGCTGCCGCCGCGCGGCTCGCAGGGCGCATCGTGCGCACGCCACTGCTGCGCCACCCGCTGCTCGACGAGCTGACCGGCGCGACGGTGCTGGTGAAGCCCGAGCCGCTGCAACGCACCGGATCCTTCAAGCTGCGCGGCGCCACCAACGCGGCGCTGCTGATGTCGCCGGACGCGCGGCGCGGCGGCATCGTCACCCATTCCTCGGGCAATCATGGCCAGGCCTGTGCGGCGGCGGCGCATATGCTCGGCATGAAGGCGACCATCGCCATGCCGTCGGACGCGCCGACGATCAAGGTGCAGGCCACGCGGCGCTGGGGCGCGGAGATCGTCCCCTTCGACCGCCACGGCGTCGATCGCGACGCGCTGGCCGCGACGCTCGCCGCCGAACGCGGCGCCACCATCATCCCGCCCTTCGACCACCCGCATGTCATCGCCGGGCAAGGCACCGCAGCGCTCGAACTGCTGGAGGACGCGTCCGCGCTCGGCCTGACACCCGACAGCTTCGCCGTCTGCACCGGCGGCGGCGGGCTGACCGCCGGCTGCGTGCTGGCCTTCGAGGCACTGGCCCCGCAGGCCGAGCTTTTCGCGGTGGAACCGGAAGGCTGGGACGATACCAGGCTGTCGCTTGAAGCCGGGCATCCGGTCCCCAACGCCGCACCGGGCAGCGGGCTGTGCGACGCGCTGCTGTCCAAGCAGCCCGGCGCACTGACCTTCGCGATCAACCACCGGCACCTCGCCGGCGGCGTGGTGGTCACCGAGGCCGAGATCTTCCGCGCCATGCGCTTCGCCTTCGAGCACCTGAAGATCGTCGCCGAACCCGGCGGGTCGGTGGCGCTCGCCGCCGTGCTGGCCGGCAAGGTCGCGGCGAAGGGCGGGGTGATCGGCGTGCTGATCAGCGGCGGTAACGTCGACCCGGCGGTCTTCGCGCGCGCCCTCGCCGCCTGATGCGGCTGCGCCTGCGCCTGAGCGAACGGCCGAGCCTGCTCGTCGCGCTCGCCGTCTTCGTCGGCGCAAGCGGCCTTGCCTCGCTGATCCCGGGCTTCACGGTCCGGGCGGCGCTTCTGGCCGGATGGTGCGCCGGCGCGGCGACACATACGGTCCTGCTGCTGCGGCACCTGGCCGTCACCCCGCGCAATCGCCTGCGCCAGCATGCCGAGCTGCTCGAGGACAGCCGCTGGACATTGCTCGGCGCGACCATGACGGCGGCGCTCGCCGCCCTGTTCGGCGTCATCTTCGAGATCGGCGGCCCGGCGCGCGCACCGCATTCGCTCGCCCTCGGCATGGCGACGCTGACGCTGTCGTGGCTGTACCTGCATGCGCTGTTCGCCGCGCAATACGCGCATCTCTACTGGCTGTCGGAAGGGGGCCTTGAGTTCCCCGGCGGCAAGGATCCCGACTGGCTGGAGTTCGTGTATTTCAGCTTCACCATCGGCATGACGGCGCAGGTTTCCGATGTCACGACGCGCTCCCCCGCGATGCGGCGGATGGTGCTGGCGCATGCGCTCGTCGCCTTCGCCTTCAACGCCGCGCTCATCGGCGTCGCGGTGAACCTGCTGGCCGGCAGCGCGGGCGGCTGACCGGCGGCTTGTCTCGGCTGCCATTCGGCGCTTCCCTGCGGGCATAGCCAACACTTCCGGGGAAAACGCCAGAATGAACCGCCGCAGCCTGATAGCCCTCCCCATCCTGGCGCTGCCGGCCATCGCACGCGCCCAGACCTTCCCCGACCGCGCCATCACGTTGGTCAGCGGCTTCGCCCCCGGCGGGTCCACCGACATCACGGCGCGGCTGCTGGCGGACCGGATGCAGGGCTATCTCGGCCCCAATGCGCGGGTGGTGGTGGAGAACCGGCCTGGTGCGTCGGGGACCGTCGCTTCGGAATGGCTGCGCCGCCAGCCGGCCGACGGCCACATCCTGATGCTGAACGAGGCTTCGTCCCACGCGCTGATCCCGCATGCGATGCAGGGTGGCACACGCTACGACCCGATGGCGGACTTCACCCATGTCGCGGTCGTGGCGAACGGGCCGCTGATCATGATCGCCAAGCCGGACTTCCCGGCGGCGAATGCGGCCGGCGCGGTGCAGAAGCTGCGCGCCGGTCCGCAGGACGATCTGCCTTATGCCTCCTCGGGCGTCGGCTCCATCCCGCATTTCGCGGCGGAGGCGATCGCCGTCTCGCTCGGCCTCGGCGGTAAGTTCGCGCACGTGCCCTATCGCTCCGGCGGACTGATGGTGGAAAGCATCGCGCGCGGGGAAACCGCCTGGGGCGTGGCGGTGCTGGCTTCCGCCGCGGCGCAAGTGCGCGACAACCGCGTGCGCGGCATCGCCATCACGGGGCTCGAACGCTTCCCCGCCTTCCCGGACATTCCGACGCTCGCGGAATCCGGCATGCCGGGCTTCGACATCGGCAACTGGTTCGCGGTGGTCGGCCCGCCGCGCCTGCCCGCGCCGGTGACCGAGGCGCTGAACCGCGCCATCAACAGCGCGCTGCGCGACCAGCAGCTCAAGGACCGCTTCCTGGTCGCCGGCATCACGCCTTACACGCGGCCGAACACGCCGGCCGATGCACGCGCCTTCTTCCAGGCCGAGTTCGACAAGTTCAAGGGCGTGGTGGATCGCACTGGCGTGCGGATGGAATCGTGAGCCCTTCACACGACGCGGATGTCATCGTCGTCGGCGGCGGGTCCGCCGGCTGCATCGTGGCGGCGCGACTGTCCGAGGATCCCGACTGCCGCGTGCTGCTGCTGGAAGCCGGCCCGCCCGACCGCGACATCTGGATCAGCCTGCCGGCCGGCTACGCCAAGCTCTACGGCAGCGGCAAGTATGACTGGCGGTACGAGACGGAAGCCGAGCCGAACCTGAAGGACCGCCGCATCCACTGGCCGCGCGGCAAGGTGCTCGGCGGGTCGGGCAGCGTGAACGGCCTGGTCTTCCTGCGCGGATCCCCGCACGACTACGACCGCTGGGCACAATCCGGTGCGGCCGGGTGGTCGTATCAGGACGTCGAGCCGGTGTTCCGCCGCATCGAACACTGGGACGGCACGCCCGATCCCGCGCGCGGTGCTGATGGTGCGATCCATGTCCGCGAGCCGCGGAAGATGGCCCCCGCGGCCGCCGCCTTCGTTGAGGCCTGCGTCGCCGCCGGCCTGCCGCGCAACGCCGATTGGAACAACGGCCAGCCGATCGACGGCGCGGGGCCGGTGCAGCTCAACGTCAATGGCGGCAAGCGGTCCTCGACGGCGAAGGAATATCTCCGCCCTGCCATGGCGCGCGGCAATCTTCGCGTCGAGACCGGCGTGCTGGCGACTCGCATCGTGGTCGAGAACGGCCGCGCCGTTGCTGTCGAGGCACGGCAGAACGGTCAGCCCGTCACCTTCCGCGCGGCGCGCGAGATCGTCTGCTCGGCCGGCGCGATCGAGACGCCGAAGCTGCTGATGCTGTCGGGCATCGGCGACGGCGCCGCGTTGCAGGCGCTCGGCATCCCGGTGGTCCATCACAGCCCTGGCGTGGGGCGGAACCTGCAGGATCATCTGATCGCGAAGTTCATCTACCGCTCGAAGCCCTGCGGCACGCTCAACGAGATCCTGCAATCGCCCTTTCGCAAGGCGAAGATGGGGCTCGACTACCTGCTGTCGCGCAGCGGGCCGCTGTCGATCGGCGCAGGGGAGGCGAACGCCTTCGCCCGCGTCACGCCAGGCGCGGAGGAGGCGGAGATTCAGTTCCTCTTCGTCAACTTCTCGACCTTCAACTATGAGGCCGGGCTGCACGACTTCCCCGGCTTCATGTTCAACTACGGCGTCTGCCGTCCCGACAGCCGCGGCGAGGTCTTCCTGAAATCGCCCGACATCGCGGAGAAGCCAGGCATCCGCGCCAACTACCTCGACCACCCCAACGACATCCGCGTCATGCTCGGCGCCGCGCGTCTCGGCCGGAAGGTCGCCGCGCAGGCGCCACTCGCCGCGCTGATCGAGGAGGAGCTGCGCCCCGGTCCGGAGGCGACGAGCGACGAGGCGATCCTCGAGAACATCCGCGCCACGGCGGGGACCGTCTTCCATCCCTGTGGCACGGCGAAGATGGGCAGCGATCCGATGGCGGTGCTCGACGCGCAATTGCGGCTGCGCGGCATCGCCGGGCTGCGGGTGGCCGATGCCTCGGCCTTTCCGCTGATCCCATCACCCAACATCCAGCCGGCGGTGATGCTGGTGGCCGAGCGCTGCGCCGCCTTCATCCGCCAGGACGCCATGGCCTGAAACCCCGAAGCAACAGCCCGCGCCAGGACGGGCCATAACGAGGGAGCACCCATGTTCATCCAGCGCCGCAGCCTGCTTGCCACCGTCGCCGTCCCAGGCATGTCGCATGCCCAGACGCCGTGGCCGGCCAATCCGGTTCGCTTCATCACGCCCTTCGCACCCGGCGGCGGCGTGGACACGTTGGTGCGCCTGTATTGTAGCAAGCTCGCCGAGATCACCGGCCAGTCCTTCGTGGTGGAGAACCGCGCCGGTGCGGGCGGGACGATCGGCACGCTGGCCATCGCGCGCTCGCCGGCGGATGGGACGGTGATCGGGCTCGGCTCGGTCTCCTCCATGGCGATCTCGCCCGTGCTGCGGTCCGACCTGCCCTTCGACGTGGAACGCGACTTCACCTTCATCTCGGGCCTGTGGCAGTTGCCGAACCTGCTGATCGTGAACAACGAGGTGCCGGCGCGCACGGTGCCGGAGCTGATCGAGCTGATCCGCCGCGAGCCCGGCAAATACAGCTTCGCGAGCCCCGGCTCGGGCACGACGGTCCATCTGTCGGGTGAGATGTTCAAGCAGATGGCCGGGCTCGACATGCTGCATGTTCCCTATCGTGGGGGTGCTGCGGCTCAGCTCGACGTGCAGGCGGGGCGGGTGCACATGATCTTCGACAACATCCCGCAGAGCCTCGCGAGCGCACGCACCGGCAAGGTCCGCGCGCTTGCGGTCACGAGCCGCGAGCGCAGCCCATATGCGCCTGAGATCCCGGCCATGTCGGAATTCCTGCCCGGCTTCGACATCACCTCCTGGGGCAGCGTGGTGGGCCCTGCGGGCCTGGCGGCGCCGATCGTCGAGCGGCTCTCGACGCTGACGCGCACCGTGCTGACGAGCCCCGACTTCATCGCGCGCCTTGCGGACAACGGCGCCACCGCCTGGCCCATGTCACCCGACGAACTGGTAACCTTCCGCCGCGCCAGCGAAGCGAAGCTCACCCCCGTGATCCGTGCCTCCGGCGCCCGCATCGAATGAAGCGTTCGTGTTGCCCAACCTTGGACCCTGATCATTGCCCCTGACTGACGCGCCCATCCCCAAGTATCCGGCATTCCAAAGGCCCCCTGGCCTTTGGTGGGGAGGTCCGGAGGGGCAAGGCCCCTCCGGTTCGCGACCATGACCGGCGTCGCCGCGCTCGGCGCTGCCGTCTTCGTCATCGGCGCATCGACCACCGTGCCAATGCCGCTGTTCACCACCTATGCCGCGCGCGATGGTGGCGGTGCCGGCGGGCTGGCGCTTGCCTTCATCGTCTATGCGACGACGCTGATCATCACTGCGCCGCTGCTGGGTGGATTGTCCGACCGGCTCGGCCGGCGGCCCTGCGTGCTGGCGGCGCTGGTTCTCGCGGGGCTGGCCACGGCGTCGCTGGTGATCGCGCCGGGGCTTGTGGCGCTCGCCTTCGCGCGGCTGTTCCAGGGCCTGGCGATCGGGCTGATCGCCGGTGGCGCCACGGCCTGGGCGGCGGAACTCGCCGGCGGGCCGGAGGCCGGGCGGAACGCCGCGCGCGTCATGGCCTTCGCCACGGCAGGGTCCTTCGCCGCGGGCGGGCTTGCGACGCTGTTCGTGCTATGGCTGCTGGGCGATGCGGAACCGCCCGTCACGTTCTGGCTGCACATCGCCGCGGTGGCCCTGCTGGTGCCGATCATCGCGAGCCTGCCAGATCGGCGCCCGGCGGCGAATGTGGCCTGGTGGCGCGTGCCGGCCTTCCCGCGCGGCACCATCGCGTCCTCCTTCGGCATGTTCGCGGCCTGGGGCGTGACGGGGGTGACGATCACCTCGGTGCCCTCCGCGCTGGCGGCGGCGGGGTATCAGCGGCTGGGGCCGCTTGCCATCTGCGTGATGATCATGGCGGGCACGGCGGCACAGCAGGCGATCGCGCGGCTGCCGGCGCGGCGCATGTCGCTGATCGGCCTGCCGGTGCTCGTGCTGGGCTCGGCGCTGGTGGTGGCCGGCACGCTGTCGGCCTCGGTCTGGGTGCTGCTGGCCGGCGGGGTGCTGGTGGGTGTGGCGGCCTATGGCTTCCTGTTCGTCGGCGCGCTGGCGGCGGCGTCGGAGGCGGCGTCGGGGGAAGACCGGGCACGCGCGTCGGCCGGCGTCTTCCTCGTGGCGCATGCGGGCTTCTGCGTGCCACCGCTGCTGACCGGCCTGGCCATGGATGCCTTCGGCGCATCGGCAGCACTTGGCGGCTTCTGGGTGGGGATCGCGGCGCTATGCGCGCTGCTCGCGGCGCTGCTGTTGCGCCGGGCGCGATAGGGCGCGCAGCATGGACGGCATGCAGCGCGTCGTCGTCTTCGACATCGAAACCGTGCCCGACCTCGCCGCCGGGCGGGCCATGCTGGGGGAGGAGGCGGCGGGGCTCGACGACGCCGCGCTGCGCACGCGGCTCGGAGCGCGTTATGCGCGGGATGGGCAGGACCCTGCCACGGCCTTCCTGAAGCCGCCGCTGCATGCGGTCGCCTGCCTGGCGCTGCTGGTGGCCGATCGCGAGGATATGGAGGGCCCCTGGCGCACCCGCCGCCTGGCTGCGCGCCATGTGGGCGAGACCAGTGAGGCCGAGATCCTCGCGTTGTTCGAACGCACCCTGTCACACCGCCCGGCACCGATGCTGGCGGGCTTCAACACATCCGGCTTCGACATCCCGGTGCTGCGGTATCGCGCCATCGCAACCGGAGTGGCGATGCCGTCACTGAATGGCGGGAATGGGCGCGACTACGGCTATCGCTACGGCAAGGACCATGTGGACCTCGCGGACCGGCTGTCGGGCTTCCGCGCCTCGCCGATGCCCTCTCTCGCCGAGGCCTGCGCGCTGATCGGCCTGACCGCCAAGGCGGGGATGCACGGTGCGGAGGTGGAACCCGCCATGGCAGCTGGGCGCGGGGCCGAGGTGGCGGAGTATTGCGAGACGGATGTCGCCGCGACCTGGCTGCTGCTGCTGCGCTTCTGGTAGGCGACGGGCGCATTGCCTGGGGATGCCGCACGGCAATCCTTCAGCGACTTCGCGACCTACCTCGAGGACCATCGCGCCGAGGCGCATCTCGCCGACCATGCCGAGGCGGCGCAGCGGCTGGCGCAGGGGTAGCGGCTCCCGCGCCTTCGCCTCGGCCCGATGCCGCGCATCGGGCCCGGAGCGCACAGCGCGACCGCGCCCAAACCGTCAGCCGCCCCAAGCGCACCAGCGCAGGGCGCGAAGGCAAGCCGCACGGATGTGCGGCGCCCGCCGTCTGAGGGACACTCAAAAAACCACGCTGAGACCCGCCACGCGGGTCTCAGCGCTCAGCGCTCGCAGCGGATGAACACCGTGGACGGATGCACCTGCTCGCCGATCTCGGCGGCGCTGCGTTCGCCGCTCGGGCTCTCGCGCATCACCGGCGTCACGCCGTTGCGGCGCAGGAAGTCCAGCGCCTCGGTGCCCTTCACCGCGAAGTTCACGTTCTGCGGGATGTCGCCGGTGCGCTGGGCGACGCGCGCCGCATTCAGCTTGGACACCACGACGCCGATCACATGGCCCTGCCGGTCGAGCAACGGCCCGCCCGAATTGCCCTGCTGCACCGGCGCGCTGATCTGGAACTGCGTCTGGTTGTCGCCAAGCCCGGACAGCGCGCTGACCTCCCCCGTCGTCAGCGTCGGGCCGGAGGAGAGCAACCCGGCGAGCGGAAAGCCGTAGGTCACCACGGCTTCCCCGCGCCGTACCGGGTTGGCGCGGAAGGCCAGCGCCGCTCCCGGGTTGCCGGTCACGCGCAGCAGCGCGAGATCGCGCCGCGCATCGCTCACCGGGCGTTCCGTCACCGGCAGGGTGCGGTTGTCCGCGGTGCGGACGAAGATGCGCGAACACGCCTCGACGACGTGGTGGTTCGTCATCACCCGGTCCCCGGCGACGACGAAACCGGTGCCGGAGGACGCACGCGCCTGCGGGTTCGGCCGCGCGCCCGGCGGGGTGGCGGGGCCGGCCGGCGTGGGCGCGCCTTCGGGCGGCGGCTTGCTCTCCGGCACGGTGCCCGGCACGGCACGCGGTGCGAGCCCCAGCGGCAGCGTCATGACCACGGTGCGCTCAGTGCAGATATCGGTGTCGCGGCGCACCACCTCCTGCCCGTCCTGCAGGACCATGCGCAGGTCGAAGCGGCAGCCGGCGCCCTCGGACGGGCGCAGCGAGAATTGACCGCCGGGCGGCATCGGCCCGCGGTTCAGCAGGTTGCCGCCCCAATCCTGGCGCCCGCTGCGCACGGCATGCAGCGCCATGGCAACGGCAGGCGTACGGTTGACGATACGGAAGGGCTCGTTCTGGGCCTGCGCGGCGGGCGCGGCCAGGCCGAGCATCGCGGCGGCGAGGAGGAGCAGAGGCTTCATCGTCATCTACAAGACGTTGCCGCAGCCATCCGCGTCAATCACGTCCGCCGATCGACGGCAGAAGCCGGTCGCCACCACCCACCTGCGGTAGCGACGGCGCGGCCGGCGCGGTTGTACCGGCACCCCCGCCCACGACCACCTGGCGATCCTGGCAGACATTGGCGTCGCGGCGGATCGCCTCCTGCCCATCCTGCAGAACGAGGCGAAGGTCGAACCGGCAACCGGCGCCCTCAGGCGGGCGCATGGACAGCATGCCCCCGGGCGGCAGCGGCCCCCGCAGCAGGTTCGCGCTCCAGCCTTCCTGCCCACTGCGCACGATGTGCAGCGCGGTGGCCGGCACCCGCGCGCCATTGATCACGCGGAATGGATCGTTCTGGGCCAGGGCCGGTGCGGCAGTGACGCCGAGCGCAATGGCAAGGAGACCGTGACGGATCATGTTCCCTGCCATGTCGTGCAAATCCGCCAAGGATTCAATCAGCTGCCCTTGACCTTCCCATTATGGTAACGCCCACCTTCGCTGGCGTGAGGAGAAATCATGCCTGAAGCCCCCCTACCCCAGTCACGCGCCTTCCTGCCCGTGGAAGGAATGACCTGCGCCGCCTGCGCCGGGCGCGTCCGCCGCGCCCTGCTGTCGGTGCCCGGCGTCACCGATGCCGAGGTGAACCCGGCCTCCGGCCAGGCGGAGATCCAGGGCACGGCGGCACCCGCCGCTCTGGCCGCGGCCGTCGCCAAGGCGGGATACCGCGTGCCGGAGACGGTGTTCGACCTGTCGATCGGCGGCATGACCTGCGCGTCCTGCGCCGGCAGGGTGGAACGTGCCCTCGCGCAGGTGCCCGGCGTGCTGGAAGTCTCCGTCAACCTCGCGACCGAGCGCGCCCATCTGCGCGTGGTGGCCGGCACCGAAGAAGCGGCGCTCGGCGCCGCCGTGGCGCGCGCCGGATACCGGCTGCTGGGGTCCGAGGAAGCGGCGGCGGTCGAACCCGGCGCGACGCGGGAGGCACGCGACCTGCTGCTCGCAGGCCTGCTGACCGCGCCCTTCCTGGTCGGCATGCTCGGCCTTCCCTTCGGCCAGGACTGGATGCCGGGCGCCTGGTGGCAGTTCGCCCTGGCGACGCCGGTCACCTTCATCCTCGGCGCGCGCTTCTGGCGGGCCGGCTGGTCCGCGCTGCGCGCGGGCAGCGGCAACATGGACCAGCTGGTGGCACTCGGCACCGGCGCGGCCTGGGCGCTGTCCTTCTACCTGCTGCTGCGCCACGGCGCCGAGCATGCCGCGCACGCCCTGTATTTCGAGGCAGCGGCCGTGGTCATCTTCTTCATCCTGCTCGGCAAGTGGCTTGAGGCGAGGGCGCGCCGGGCAACCGGTGCCGCGATCCGCGCGCTGCTGAACCTCGCCCCGCGTACGGCGCGGCGGATCGAGGACGGGCAGGAGGTCGAGGTGCCGGCCGCCGCACTGGCCGTCGGCGACCGTGTCGTGGTCCGCCCGGGCGAGCGCATTCCCGCCGACGGTCTGGTGCGCGAAGGCCGCGCCGGCGTCGATGAAAGCGCGCTGACCGGCGAAAGCCGTCCGGTCGAGAAGGACCTTGGTGCGACGGTCGCGACCGGCACCGTGGCGCTGGACGGGCGCCTGGTCATCGAGGTCCGCGCGGTGGGCGGCGAGACGGTGCTCGCCCGCGTCGCGGCACTGGTCGCCGCCGCCCAGGCCTCCCGCGCGCCCGTGCAGAAGCTGGTGGACCGGGTCAGCGCGATCTTCGTGCCTGTGGTCCTGGTGATCGCGGCGCTGACGCTGGCCGGCTGGCTGCTGGCGGGCGCCAGCCTCGAAACTGCGGTGATCACCGCCGTGTCGGTGCTGGTGATCGCCTGCCCCTGCGCGCTCGGCCTGGCCACGCCAGCCGCGATCATGGCCGGCACCGGGGCGGCGGCGCGCGCCGGCATCCTGGTGCGCGACGTCACGGCCATCGAGCATGCGCGCGAGACCACGCTGGTCGCCTTCGACAAGACCGGCACGCTGACCGAGGGCAAGCCGCGGCTGGCCGCGTTGCATGCCGCGCCGGGCGTGACGGAGGATGCGGCACTGCGCCTCGCCGCCTCGCTGCAGGCAGGCAGCGAGCATCCGCTGGCGCGGGCGGTGTTGGCCGCAAGCGGCCCCGCCGCGCCGGCCGCCGATTTCCGCGCCCTGCCGGGCCGTGGCGTGGAAGGGGTGGTGGATGGGCGGCAGGTCGCGCTCGGCAGCCCGCGCCTGCTGGCCGAACGCGGCGCGGCGGCTGGCTCGCTCGCCGAAGCCGCGACGGCGGAGGCCACGCAGGGCCGCAGCCTCGCCTGGCTGATCGAGGGCGATCGTGCCTTGGCGCTGCTGGCCTTCGAGGATGCCGAGAAGCCCGGCGCGGCGGCGGCGATCGCCGGGCTGCGCGCGATGGGCGTGCGCGCGGCCATGCTGTCAGGCGACATCCCCGAGGCGGCCGAGGCCGCGGCGCGGCGGCTCGGCCTCGATGAAGTCGCGGCCGGTGTGCTGCCCGACGGCAAGGCGGCGCAGGTCGCGGCGTGGCAGAAGCAGGGCCATCGCGTCGCGATGGTGGGCGATGGCGTGAACGACGCGCCGGCGCTCGCCCAGGCCGATCTCGGCATCGCCATGGGCACCGGCACCGATGTCGCGATCGCGGCTGCCGGCATCACCCTGTTGCGTGGCGATCCGGCGCTCGTGCCGGCCGCACTCGACATCGCGCGGCGCACACGGGCGCGGATCCGGCACAACCTCGCCTGGGCCTTCGGCTACAACCTGCTTGGGCTGCCGCTTGCGGCATTCGGGATGCTCTCGCCGGTGGTGGCGGGGGCGGCGATGGCGGCGTCCTCCGTCAGCGTCCTGGCCGCCGCGCTGCTGCTGGCGCGGTGGCGGCCGGCGGGAGGTGCCAGATGAATATCGGCCAGGCGGCCGCCGGTTCCGGCGTCTCGGCGAAGATGATCCGCCACTACGAGGCGATCGGTCTGATCGAGGCCGCGCGCAGCGACAATGGCTATCGGGTCTATGACACGCGCGACGTCGCGGTGCTGCGCTTCATCCGCCATGCCCGCGACCTCGGCTTCCCGCTCGAGGATGTGCGGCGGCTGCTGGCGCTGTGGCGGGATCGAGGGCGCGCCAGCGCCGAGGTGAAGCGCCTTGCGCTGGCGCATGTCGCGGCGCTGGAGACCAAGGCAGACTCGCTGCGCAGCATGGCGAGCAGCCTGCGGCACCTCGCCGACCACTGCCACGGCGATGACCGCCCCGACTGCCCGATCCTCGAAGACCTCGCACGGAAGGAATAGGACGATGACGACCAAGGAAGGTCCGACGATCACGCTGAAGGTGGAGGGCATGACCTGCGGCCATTGCGTAAAGGCGGTGACCGCTGCGATCCAGGCGAAGGATCCCGATGCGAAAGTGGTGGTGGACCTCGCCGGCGGCACCGTGAAGACCGAGACTGTCCTGCCGCGCCAGGTCGTGTCGATGGCCGTGGAGGAGGAAGGCTACACGGTGAAGGCGTAGCCGCCGCCAACCGCCGCACCTGCCCCGGGGCGCATGCCCCGGGTCGCGAGCGCAAAGCGCGACCGCGCCCAGACCAACGGCGACCCCCAGCGCACCAGTGCAGGGCGCGAAGGCAAGCGGCCCGGATAGGCCGCGCCCGCCAATTGAGGGCGACCGAAGTGGGCACAAACACCAACTCTTCCACCCCGTTGATCTGAATCAATCCCGGCGCGCCCGGCCGCTGCGATCATCCGCGTCATGCGGAACGCTCCAGGAATCCGGCGATGCGCGCGACCCCCGGCGTGAGGGTGACAGGCCCGCTGCTGAGCGCGGCGAGCCCCGAGGCCCGCACAGCCCTGCTCGCCCGCGCCTCGGTGCTCGCCCTGGCTCGCGGCGCCACCATCCTGGCGCAGGAGACACCGGCGGATCGCCTGCTGGTCCTGCTCCAGGGGTCCGTCGGGCTGAGCACCGCCGAGGATGGCGGGGTGGCCACGATGGTCGAGATCGTCGCCGCCGGCGATGCCCTGTCGATCGCCGCGGTGATGCTCCAGGTGCCGCATCCGGTCTCCGCCACGGCGCTCGCGCCCTGCCGCCTGCTCGCCATCCCGGCCGAGGACTTCCTGGCCGCGGCCGCGACCGATGCGGGGCTGATGCGCGCGGCGATGGAACAGATGGCGCGGCAATGGCGGCTGCTGGTGGACCAGGTCGTGGACCTCAAGACCCGCGACGCGACGCAGCGCGCTGCGCGCTTCCTGCTGCACCGCCTGCCCGCGCAGCGCGGCGCGGTCGAGATCCCCGAACCGCGCGGGGCCATCGCCGCGAAGCTCGGCATGACGCCCGAAAGCCTGTCCCGCGCGTTGCATGGGCTGGAGGCGGCGGGGTTGCTGCGCCTCAACGGCCGACGCGTGGACGTGCCGGACCGCGCCGCGCTGCAGCGCGTCAGCCTGCAGCGGGCGGGGGCTTCGCAGAGCGCGCGGCGCGTGTAGCCTGCCCCGGCAACGTCCCGGGGAAACGCCATGGCCCGTGTGCCAGACATGACGGCCGCCGATCTGAAGGAGGAGGACCGCGACCTCCTGAAACGCAACATCGCGCTGCATCGCGCCCTGGCCAACAGCCCGAACGCGGCGCGCGCCTTCTCGGGCCTGGGCCAGTTCATCCGCTTCAAGTCGGTGCTGGATCCGCGGCTGCGCGAATTGGCGATCCTGCAGGTGGGGTGGCTGGCGCGCTCGGCCTATGAATGGTCGCACCATGTGAAGATCGGCTACGATTTCGGCGTCAGCGACGACGACATCCGCGCCCTGATCGCCGAGAGCGCGGGGCAGGACGGTGGCCTCGACCCGCTGGCGAAGCTGGTGCTGCGCGCAGCGCGCGAGGCCTATGCCGGGCCGGGCGTGTCCGGCCCGACCTATCAGGCCCTGTCGGCGCATTTCGACCATGAGCACATGGTCGATCTGGTGCTGGTGATCGGCTTCTACTGTGCCGTGGTGCGGGTGCTGTCGTCGCTCGATATCCGGGTGGAGCCGGAATACCAGCCCTATCTGGACAAGTACCCGCTGCCGGCGTGAGCGACCGTTCGGGAATGCGCCGCACGGTGCATTCCCAAGGATCCGGCACCGGCCCTGATCAGTCCTTGTCGCCGGCGACGGCGTTCCGTCCCGCGGTCAGGATGGTGTCCGACAGCGCCCGATCGTCCACCGCGCGCGCCAGAACCAACGCGCCGACCAGCGTCGCGACATGGGCGAGCGCCCGCTCCTCCCGATCAGCATCGGCCGGGCCGGGAAGTAGTGTCGCGACCCGTCCCGCCATGCGTCGGACGCCGTCGGTGAAGCTGTCGCGAACGGCGCCGTCATGGCGCGGCACCTCGCCCCCGAGCGCGGCGAGCGCACAGCCGCCGCCGGGCGCGTCGCGGTGGCGCGCCGAGAGGTAGCTCGCCGCATAATCCGCCAGACTGTCGAAGGCGGCCGCACGTTCCGCGCTGCCGGCGAGCGCCCGCCTGACCGCCTCAGCCGCCAGCCGCTCCTTCGATCCGAACTGGCTGTAGACGCTGCCATGCGTCATGCCCGCTGCCTCGGCGAGCGCATCGACGCCGACGCCGGCGATGCCGCGCTCGCGGATCAACCGCGCCGCGGCGTCGAGGATCTTCTCGCGATTCTCCGCCGCCTGCTGCCTGGAAACCCTCATCGCCGGTGCCTCGGCCTCCTGTCCTTCGAAAACCTGCTTGACATTATTAGTTGCGAGCGCAATCTAAGTCAATCATGACGATCGTAATTAAACGATCGTCCCGCCCATGAGGCCGACATGCCCGCCACCTCCCTCCCCGTCGCCCTGATCACCGGCGCCTCCTCCGGGATCGGCGCCATCTATGCCGACCGGCTTGCGCGCCGGGGCCATGACCTGCTGCTGGTGGCGCGCGACGCCGTCCGGCTGGAAGCGCTGGCTACGCGGCTGCGCGCCGAGACCGGCCGCAGGGTCGAGGTCCTGCCGGCCGATCTCGCACGGCCAGAGGATCTCTCCCGCATCGAGGCCCGCCTGCGCGAGGACGCCGCCATCGGCATGCTGGTGAACAACGCCGGCATGGCGGCGGGCGGGACGGTCGTCGCCGCCGATGCGGCGCGGCTCGCCGATCTCGTGCAGCTCAATGTCGTCGCCGCCTCGCGCCTCGCGGTCGCCGCCGCGCAGGCCTTCGCCGCCCGCTCTGGCGGCACGCTGGTCAACATCGCCTCGGTGCTCGCCCTGGCGCCGGAGCGGTTCAACGGCGTCTACAACGCCTCCAAGGCCTTCGTGCTGAGCCTGACCCAGTCGCTGCAGGCCGAACTCGCCGGCAGCGGCATCCGCGTGCAGGCGGTACTGCCCGGCGCGACGCGAACCGAGATCTGGGGCCGTGCCGGGATCGACGACGCGTCGCTGCCGGCGGAGATGGTCATGGGCGTCGATGAGATGGTCGATGCCGCGCTGGCCGGTCTCGACAGCGGCGAGGCCGTGACGATCCCCTCGCTGCCCGACATCGCCGACTGGCAGCGCTTCGAGGCCGCGCGCCTGGCCCTGGGGCCGAACCTGTCGCGCAATCGCGCCGCGCTGCGTTATGGCCGGCAGGAGGAGGCGGCGTGAGCGCCGCGGTCGCCCAGCCGGGCGCGATCAATCCGCGCACCCGGCTACTGCTCGACGGACCCATCCTCGGGACCCTGCTGCGGCTGTCCTGGCCAAACACGCTGGTGATGCTGGCGCAGGCCTCGGTCGGGCTGATCGAGACCTGGTGGGTCTCGCATCTCGGCACCGACGCGCTGGCCGGCATCGCGCTCGTTTTCCCCGGCTACATGCTGATGACGATGCTCTCGGCCGGGGCGATCGGCGGCGGCATCGCCTCGGCGGTGGCGCGCGCGCTTGGCGCAAGGCGGCAGGATGACGCGGATGCGCTGGTGGTGCATGCGCTGGTCGTGAACGGCGTGCTCGGCCTGGTCTTCGCGGCACTGTTCATCGGCTTCGGCCGGTCGATCTACGCCGCGATGGGCGGCGAGGGCGCGTCGCTGGAGGCGGCACTCCGCTATTCCGACGTGGTCTTCGCCGGCGGCTTGCTGCTCTGGCTCGGCAATGCGCTGGCGAGCGTGCTGCGCGGCGGCGGCAACATGCTGCTGCCCTCGGTGGCGGTGATCGCCGGCGTCGTGCTGCTGATGCCGCTGTCGCCGCTGCTGATCTACGGCTGGGGGCCGGTGCCGGGTTTCGGCGTCGCGGGCGCGGGCTATGCCGTCGTGCTGAGCACCGCGATCGTCATGGCCGTGCTGGCCTGGGCGATGGCGGCGGGACGCAGCGTCGCGCGGCTGCGGCTGGTGCCGCTGCGCTGGCGAATCTTCGCCTCGATCCTCGGCGTCGGCGCCGTTGCCGCGGTCAACACGGTGCAGACGACATTGACCGTGGTGCTGACCACCACGCTGGTGGCCCGCGTCGGCGGGGCGGAGGGCGTGGCGGGCTATGGCGTCGGCAGCCGGCTCGAATACCTGCTTGTGCCGCTGGTCTTCGGGCTGGGCGCGCCACTCGTCGCGCTGGTCGGCACCAATATCGGGGCGGGGCAGCGCGACCGGGCACTGCGCGTCGCGATGCTGGGCGGCGCGATCGCCTTCGCGCTGACCGAGGCGGTCGGGCTGGCAGCGGCCATCTGGCCGCACGCCTGGCTTGGCCTGTTTAGCGATGACCCGACCACGCTCAGCGTCGGCGCCGACTACCTGCGGCGTGTTGGACCGGCCTATGGCTTCTTCGGCCTGGGGCTGGCCCTGTATTTCGCGTCCCAGGGTGCCGGCCGCCTGCTGTGGCCGCTGGTGGCGAGCGTGGTCCGCATGATCGTGGCGGTCGCCGGCGGTTGGCTGGCCTATGCCGTGACGGGCGAGCTCGGCTGGGTCTTCGCCGCGGTCGGCGCGGCGATGGCGATCTATGGTGTCGGGCTCGCCGCCATCATCGGTAACGGCGCCTGGTTCCGCGATTGACGCCGAGACCCGACAAGGTGACGCCGTCCCGGCGGAGCGAAATGCCAGCGGCCGCCCATGGCGGCCGCTGGGGCTTGCCGTGCCGCGCCGCGCGCATGGCCGTGGGCCCCGGGACGCATGCGCTTCGTCCTCGACGCAGTGCAGCAAGGCGGGCGACCATCCTTCCATGAAAGCGCAACTCCGCCCCAGCCTGCCCATCCTGCTCGGTGCGGCGGTGATGCTCTCCCTCGCCATGGGGCTGCGGCAGAGCCTCGGCCTGTTCATGGCCCCGGCAACGCGGGAACTCGGCATCGCCGTGGCGGAGTTCACCTTCGCCATCGCCATCCAGAACCTCGGCTGGGGGCTGTTGCAGCCCTTCGCGGGCGCCGCGGCCTCCCGCTGGGGATTCCGGCCGGTGCTGCTGGCCGGCGTGCTGTCCTACCTCGTAGGGCTGGCGGTGATGGCGCTGGCGCAGGGCGCCTTCGCGCTGCTGGTGGGCGCGGGGCTGCTGATCGGCGTCGCGCTCGCCTGCACCGGCAGCGGCATGGCGCTGGCGGTCGCGGCGCGGCCGGTGCCGGCGGCGCTGCGCTCCTCCGCACTCGGCCTGGTCTCGGCGGCCGGGTCGGTCGGCGCGCTGCTCGCCGCGCCGATCGGGCAGGTGCTGGCGGAAGGCTGGGGCTGGCGCGCCGGGGTGTGGGGGTTCCTGCTGCTCGGGCTCGCCATGGTGCCGGCGGCGTGGATCGCCGGGCGCGTGGACCGGGTCCCGATCCCGCCGCTCGCGCCGGGGGAGGCGCCGCGCATGGGTGCGGCCCTGGCGCGCGCCATGTCGCATACGCCGTTCCTGGTGATGGCCGGCGCCTATTTCGTCTGCGGGCTGCAGCTCGTGTTCCTGACCACGCACCTGCCCTCCTACCTCGCGCTGTGCGGGCAGGATCCGATGCTGTCGGCCAAGGCGCTCGGGATGATCGGGGGGTTCAACGTGCTGGGGTCGCTGTTCTTCGGCTGGGCCGGCGGGCGGTGGAACAAGGGGGCCTTGCTGGGCGGCATCTACCTGGTGCGGTCCCTCGTGCTGGGCCTCTACTTCGCCTGGGCGCCGTCGGAGGCCTCGACCTTGGTCTTCGCCGCCATCATGGGGTTCCTCTGGCTCGGCGTGGCACCGCTGGTCGCAGGCATGGTGGTCGAGATGTTCGGCCTGCGCTTCCAGGCGATGATCCAGGGCCTCGCCTTCATGTCGCACCAGTTCGGGTCGTTCCTCGGCGCCTTCGGCGGCGGGGTGCTGTTCGACCTGAACGGGGACTACGTGCTGGCGTGGAAGCTCGGCGTCGGGATGGGGCTGGTGGCGGGGGCGGTGCAGGTCGCCTATGCGCTGCGCGGCGCGGCCCCGCCCGCGCCGGAACGCGGGCCGGCCGCGGCGTGATGCTTTCCCCCGCGCCCGTGATCCCGTATGGGACGGGCACATTGCCACCCGACGGGAGGAATACGTCGCAATGAATCGTCGTGCCCTGATGGGAGCCGCGGCGGCCGCCGCGCCCGCCGCCCTCGCCGCCCCCGCCCTGGCCCAGACCCAGATGCCGGAGGTGCGCTGGCGCCTCACCTCCTCCTTCGGGCGCAACCTCGACGTGCTGTTCGGCACCGCCGAATCCGTCTGCCGCCGTGTCGGCCAGCTGACCGACGGCAAGTTCCGCATCCAGGCCTTCCCCGGTGGTGAGATCGCGCCGCCGCTCGCCGCGCTCGATGCCGTGCAGTCGGGCTCGGTCGAGTGCGCCCACACCGCACCGTATTATTACGTGGGCAAGGAACCGGGCTTCGCCTTCTTCACCGCGATGCCCTTCGGGCTCAACTCCCGCATGTACAATGCGTGGTTCCGCTACGGCGGCGGGCGCGACCTGAACGCCGAGCTCATGGGCGAGTACAACGCCGTCTCCTTCCCCGCCGGTGACACCGGCGCGCAGATGGGTGGCTGGTTCCGCAACGAGGTGCCGAACCTCGCCGCGCTGAACGGGCTGAAGTTCCGCATAGCCGGCTTCGCGGGCCAGGTGTTCCAGCGCCTGGGCGCGGCGCCGACGCAGGTGGCGCCGGCCGACATCTATCCCTCGCTCGAGCGCGGTGCGCTGGATGCGGTCGAATTCGTCGGCCCCCATGACGACGAGAAGCTCGGCTTCGTGCGCGTCGCCCGCTACTACTACGCGCCGGGCTTCTGGGAACCGGGCGCGCGGCTGCACTTCATGGCGAACCGGGCCGCCTACAACGCGCTGCCGGACCTCTACAAGCACGCGATCGAGGTCGCCTGCGCCGAGGCGGATACCGAGATGCTCGCGCGCTACGACCACCTGAACCCGCAGGCGTTGCGCCGCCTGGTCGCCGCCGGCGCCCAGCTGCGCTTCTTCAACCGCGAGATCCTGCAGGCGGCCTGGAACGCCACCAGCGACGTCTATGCCGAGACCGCGGGGCGCAACGCGCGCTTCAAGAAGATCCTGGACAGCTACATCCCTTATCGCAACGAGCTGTTCCAGTGGTTCCGCGTGGCGGAGAATGCCTTCGACAACTTCGCCTTCCCGGCGGCGGCAGCGCGCTGACGGGTCGCCTTATGACGGCGCGGAGCGGGGTCCTGGCGGGCCTCGCCTTCGTGCTGGCGGTTGCGGCTGCCCTGCGCCTCCCGGGAATCGGGACCTGGAGCCTCTGGGTCGATGAGGTCGCGACGGCCAGCCTCGTGACGCTCGATTGGCGGGAGCTGACGGGCCCCCTGGCCCGCCTCGAGACGACGCCGCCAACCTACTATCTCTTCATCAAAGCATGGACGTTGGTTGCCGGCGCATCGGATGGCGCGCTGCGCCTGCCGTCAGCGCTGGCGGGCATCGCGTCGGTGGCGGCGGTGTGGTTGCTCTGCCGGGACGCCTTCGGCCGGCGCGCCGCCTTCTGGTCGGCGATGATCCTGGCCGTCGCGGGCTGGCACCTGTTCCATTCACGCGATGCACGGGTTTATGCGCTTCTGGCATTGGTGCTGCTGCTGGCGCTGCTCGCAGGGCGCCGCTTCGCGGCGCGCGCGACGCGGCCGGGGGCCGGCTGGGTGCTTCCGGCCCTGGGCTTGGCCGGGCTTGGCGCTGCCGCAGCATGGCTGCACTTCACCGGGGTCATCGCCGCGGCGATGGCGTTCATCCACGCGGCCGCGCTGATGGTCGCGCGCGGCACCTTCGACCGGCGCGCCCTCGCGCGGCTGGCAGCGGCAGCCGCGGTCTGCGCCGCCGCGACACTGCCGGTCCTGGCGCTGGTCGCGTCCATCGCCGCGGCGCGCGACAATGACGGCGTCGACTGGATGCGCGCGCTCGGCCTCGGCTTCGCCGCCGTGAGCATGGCGCGCGTGCTGCTGCTGACGCCCTGGACGGTGGACCCCTGGCCGCTGCTGGGCCCGGCCTGCGCCGGCCTTGCCGCGCTGGTCTGGCTTTTCCTCGCTTGGCTGGCAGCCAGCCCGGGTCCGCGCGGGGCGGAACGCGCCGCCCTGGCGGCGACCCTGCTGAGCGGCGTCGTGCTGTTCCTCCTGGGTCAGACGCTCGCGCCCGTGGTGCTGCCGCGCACCCTCCTGGTGCTCGTGCCGGTGGTCGTCGCGCTGCTCGGCCTGGGCCTTGCGCGATTGCGGCCCGGCGTGCTGCGGCCGCTGGTCTTCGCCATCTTCGTCGTGAGCCAGGGGCCGAGTCTGCACGACATCTACGGCGCGCCCCCGGACGGGTCGGACTGGCGCGGCCTGACCGCGCGCCTGGCGGCGGAGGCCGGACCGGGCAGCGCGGTGATCGCGCTCGACGTGTTCGACGCCCTGGCGCTCGATCGATATCGCGCGCTGGGTGGGCCATTGGCCGATCTCGTGCTGCTGCCGCCGGCCGCTGGCGCGCTGCAACGCTTCGTCGCCGGGCGGCTCGCCGGCGTGCCGGCCGTCAGCCCAACGGGGCTGGCTGCGGCGCTGTGCGGCAATGCCGCGCCGAAGGACGGCCTTATTGTCGTCGAACGACTCAGTCCGGTGTTGGACGAACAGCGCCGCTTGCTGGAGGCTGCCCTTCGGCCGCACGGGGCGCAGCCGGGGGAGGCGGCCGGGGACCGGAGCCTCCGGCTCCGCTCCATCACGCCACCATCCTGCCTGGCGGGGCCGCCCGCCGCCCGCCCGTGAATCCCTGGAGCACCTGATGGATTTCTCCTCCCTGTTCTCCGCCCTGTTCATGGGCATCGTCGAGGGACTGACCGAGTTCCTGCCGATCTCCTCGACCGGCCACCTGATCCTGCTCGGCGAGTTGATCGGCTTCCAGGGGCCGCCGGGCAAGGCCTTCGAGATCTCGATCCAGCTCGGCGCCATCCTGGCCGTCGTGGTGATCTATCGCGGGCTGATCCTCGACCTGCTGCGCGGGATGTGGCGGCCGGGGGCGGAACGGTTCTACGTGACCAACCTGGTGCTCGCGTTCCTGCCGGCGGCGATCATCGGCGCCACGCTGCACAAGACGATCACCGAGGTGCTGTTCAATCCCTGGGTCGTCTGCGTCGCGCTGATCCTCGGCGGCATCGCCATCATCGTCATCGAACGCATGCGGCCCGAGCCGTCGATCCATTCGGTGCCCGAGATCGGGCCGCTCGCGGCGGTACTGATCGGCTTCGGCCAGGCGCTGGCCATGATCCCGGGCACGTCGCGGTCCGGCGCGACGATCATCACCGCCCTGGTGATCGGCGTGGAACGGCGCACGGCGGCGGAATTCTCCTTCGTGCTGGCCATCCCGACAATGGTCGCCGCGACCTTCTACTCGCTGTTCAAGGCGCGGCACGAGATCGACTTCTCCGCCTTCGGGCAGATCGGCGTCGGCTTCGTCGCCGCCTTCCTGGTCGCTTTCGTCACCGTGCGCGCGGTGCTGGCGGTGATCGGGCGCATCGGCTTCACACCATTCGGTTGGTACCGAATCGGGCTGGGCCTCGTGATGATGGCTGTGCTGGCGTTGCGGTAGCGACGACGGCCAGGGATTTGTTCGCTGCCGGCCGCGGCACGCAGCCCATCGCATTCCGGTGACGCAGCGCCGCCCGGTCAGGCGGCGCGCAGCACTTCCGCGCCGCCATGCAACTCGATGACGCCCACCACCTGCCGAAGATTGCCGGCGACCAGATGAACCATCCCCGCTGGCATCGCATCGAGCGCGATCTCGACGCGCATCGTCTCCCCATCCCGCCGCGCCTGCACGCGGTCGGGCACCAGGTCGCGCTTGGCGAGCGGTTGCAGCAGGCGCGTCAGCAGGCCGGGCGAAGCCTCGGCAAGCAGATGGAATCGCGCGGGCACGAGAAGGTCGGGATCGGACATCGTGGAATGGCTTTCGGCAGGAACAAGGGCGGGTGGAGAAGCGTCGCGGCCGAAGGCGCACCCACCCGGGGCGCGGACCCAATCAGGCCGTGCCGGTAATTCGCCCCGCGATGCGCCGATGCGCTGCCATGGCGGCACGCTAGCAGCCGGCCCGGCATGGCGCCAAGGTCGCAGCCACCGCCCGATGCCCCAGCGACGCCAGAAAGCAAGATCCTGTCGGCGGACAGCCCCACGATGCGGCTTCAGCGCCGCGAAGGACCCACTCCAGGCAGTTTCCGTGCGCGATTCCGCCTGACGCGCGAACCTCCGCGCGGCTAGCGTGACGACTTCGCCACCGGGAACCGCCACCATGCTGCGCCGCCACCTCCTCCTCGCCGCCCCCGCGATGCTCGCCATGCCGGCGCTCGCGCAATCCTATCCGGGGCCGGTGCGCGTCATCGTCCCCTTCGCCACCGGTGGCACCACCGACATCATCGCCCGGCTGATCGCGGATGAAATGGGCCGGCGGCTCGGCACCGTGGTGGTGGTCGAGAACCGGCCCGGCGCCGGCGCCACGCTCGGCACCGGCCTCGTCGCGCGGGCCGCGCCGGACGGGACTACGCTTCTCGTCTCCACCATCTCGGGCATGGCGGTGGGCAACACGCTCTATCGCGACCGCATCCAATGGGATGCCGACCGCGACTTTGCGCATATCGCGACCATCCTCGGCACGCCGTACCTGCTGCTGGTCAATCCGCAGACGCCTATGCAGACGCTGGCGGATTTCATCGCCGCGGCGAAGCGGCCGAGCGGCGTCGCCTATGCCACCAGCGGCATCGGATCCGTGCCGCATCTGGTCGGGCTGCGCCTGGCTCAGGCGGCGGGGTTCGAGCTGCAGCACATCCCCTATCGCGGCGGGTCGCAGGCGGCAACGGACGCGATCGCGGGTACGGTGCCCTCGGTGATGGACAGCCTGACGGCAGCCTCGGCTTACATCCGGGCGGGGCAGCTGCGCGCCCTCGCCTTCACGACGCGGGAGCGGATCGCCGATTTCCCCGCGATCCCGACCTTCGTCGAGAGCGGCTTCCCCGATATCGTCGCCGATGGCTGGGCGGGCATCGCCGCGCCTGCCGGCACGCCGCGTGCGTTGCAGGAACGCCTCGCGGCCGCGATCCGCGAGGCCATGGCCGCGCCGCAGGTCGCGCGCCGCTATGCCGAGACGGCGACGCTGCCGGGCACGCTGTTCCTCGACGACGCGCAGGCGTTCGTGCGGGCGGAGATCGCGGCGTGGGCGCCGGTGGTGCGGGCATCGGGGGCCACGCCAGGCTGAGTGACCATTTGACAGATCCGGCACCCACCCATCCGACCTGCCGGTTGGTGTCCCGCGACCGCGGGTCGGTGCCGATTTCGCACAGCGGACATTGCTTCACCGCGGCGCGGCGGTTTCTGCCGCGCCGCACGCATTCCCCCTGGCGTTGCGCGGCCCGACAGGATTTGATCGCCATCAAGGATTGCGCCATCGCGACCAAGCATTGATACGGCAACCGCGCATCCGACCAGGGAGGAGATCAGGCATGGCACGCGTCGCACTCGTCACCGGAGGTCAACGCGGCATCGGAGCCGCGATCAGTGAGGCGCTGCAGGCGGCCGGCCGCAAGGTCGTCGCCTCCTACGCCGGCAACGACGCGGCGGCCGAGGCCTTCACCAAGCGCACCGGCATCCCCTGCTACAAGTTCGATGTCGCGGATTACGACGCCTGCGCCGCGGCGCTGAAGAAGGTCGAGACCGAGGTCGGCCCGGTTGAGGTCCTGGTGAACAACGCCGGCATCACCCGCGACGGCACGATGAAGCGGATGAACCGCGAGATGTGGGACGCGGTGATCGATACCAACCTCGGCTCCTGCTACAATATGTGCAAGCTGGTCTGGGACGGCATGACGGCGAAGAAGTTCGGCCGCATCGTCAATATCGGCTCGATCAACGGCCAGGCGGGCCAGTACGGCCAGGTCAACTACGCCGCGGCGAAGTCCGGCATCCATGGCTTCACCAAGGCGCTCGCCCAGGAAGGCGCGCGCAGCCAGATCACCGTGAACGCCATCGCGCCCGGCTATGTGGACACCGAGATGGTGCGCGCCGTGCCGCCCGACGTGCTCGAGAAGATCGTCGCACGCATTCCGATGGGCCGGCTTGGCCGCGCCTACGACATCGCACGCGGCGTGGTGTTCCTAACCGGCGACGATGCGGATTTCATCACCGGCTCCACGCTGTCCATCAATGGCGGGCAGCACATGTACTGAGGCACGCGCGGGGCGGCGCTGCGCCGCCCCGCGGCCGCTTCCATGGCCTTCGCGGTCATCGCCTTCGACGGGCCGGATCCGTCCCGCCGTGCCGCGGCGCGCGACCGGCACATCGCCTCGATCGAGGCGATGGCGCGCGATGGCAGCCTGTTGCTCGGCCTGCCGCTGCATTCCGCCGAGGGCCGGTCGCGCGGATCGCTGATGGTCATCGCCGCGCAGGACCAGGCGGGCGTCGATGCCTATCTGGCGCGCGAACCCTTCGCGACCGAGGGTGTATGGCAGGACATCGCCTGCCGGCCGCTACTGATCCCCGCGCTGCCGTGGCGCCCCTGGCCCGCGATGGACGCGCCACTGCCGCCGGGGCGCGGCCACACCATCATCATCGCGGCCGGCGAAGCGGAACCGGCGCGGCTCAGCGCCTCGGCGGAGGTCGGCACGCTGATCTTCGCTGCCGGGACGCTCGATGCGCCGGGCGCGATCCTGGTGGCAACGCATGGCGATGACGCCGCGGCGCGGGGCTGGGCCGCCGCCGATCCGTTGCTGCGGCATTGCGCGATGACGCTGCATGCCACTCTGTTCCGGCCCCTGCCCTATCGGCCATTGCCCCGTGCGGGCTGACGCGCGGCGGCGGCCGTGCCAGTCTGGTGCAACAGCGAAGGGCAGGACGCACCATGGGCTACGCCATCATCGCCTGGGACGGGCCTGACCCGTCCCGCCGGGCCGCATCGCGCGACCGGCATCTCTCGATCCTGACGCGCTGGGCGCAGGAGGGGCGGCTGGCCCTGGGCGTGCCACTGTTCACGCCCGAATGGCAGCCAGCCGGATCGCTGATGGTGCTGAACGTGCCGGACAAGGCGGGGCTCGATGCCTATCTGGCCGAGGAACCCTTCGCGGTGGATGGCGTCTGGGCGACGTGGGAGGCGCATCCTTTCCGCATCGCGCCGCTCCCCTACCGCCCGCTGCCGCAGCCAGGGGAGCCGATCTCGGCCACGCGGACGCATACGGTGTCGGTGGCGCTGGACGGCACCGATGCCGGTGCGGCGGCACGGCGCGCGGCGGCACGGCCGGCGCATATCGAGCGCGTCACCGCGATGGCGGCGGATGGCACGCTGGCAATGGGCGGGGCGATCCTGGACGAGGCCGGGGCGATGCGCGGGTCGATCGTCGTGTCGCGCCATGCGACGGATGCGGCGGCGCGGGCGTGGATGGCCGAGGATCCGTATGTGACGGGCGGGGTGTGGCAGGATATCGCGTTGCATGGGACGCGGTTCGCGCCGCTGCCTTATAGGGGGTTGCCGGGGGCGGGGTAGTGCCGCCAGCGGCGGATTGGACCTCACGCAACCGGCGCAGGACGACGCAGTTCAGGTCATCTCATGGCCCACTCGCGCCTGCGGCCCAGTGCCGCAAGCCAGTTGTGAGCCGGCCAGCGTCATTTTGCCTCAAAATTTGGTTGATCCCATAGAATTGATCACGATATTGGTTGTCTATTGGGTGCGCGATACGCCGCACAGTGGCATGCATCGAAGCAAGGGGGCGGAACTGTGGATGGAACCGTGGTGCTGCCGCCTGAAGGAACCCGAGGTCGCCAGCGCCTGCTGATCCTCGTCGTCGCCTACGAGGCGGAAGGCTCGATCGCCGCCGTCCTGTCGCGCATCCCGGATGAGATCCCCGGCGTCGATCCTTCCATCCTCGTGCTCGATGACGGCAGTCTGGACGGCACCTTCGAGGCGGCGCTCGCCACCATTTCCCGCCATCCCGTCCATATCCTGCGCAACCCGCGCAACCAAGGTTACGGCGGCAACCAGAAGATCGGCTACCACTACGCGCTCGCGAACGGCTTCGACCACGTCGCATTGATCCATGGCGACGGGCAGTATGGGCCGGAGCATCTGCCGCGCCTGATGCAGCCGTTGCTGTCCGGTGAGGCCGATGCAGTGCTGGGCAGCCGCATGATCGACCGGCGCGGCGCGCTGAAGGGCGGCATGCCGCTCTACAAATTCGTTGGCAACCGCATCCTGACGGGCATCCAGAACGCGCTGACCGGCGCGCGGCTGCATGAATACCACACCGGGTACCGGATCTATTCCGCCGCGGCGCTGAAGCGCATCCCGTTCCAGCGCAACACCGGCGATTTCCACTTCGACACGGAGATCCTCCTGCAGCTGATGTCGGTCGGCGCGCGCATAGCGGAACTGCCGATCCCAACCTTCTACGGCGACGAGATCTGCCGCGTGAACGGCCTGTCCTATGCTGCGCATGTGGTTGCCACCACGCTGCGCTGGCGGATGCGCAGCACCGGGCTGTTGCAGGACCCGAAGTACCCCTTCGCGACCGGGACTGCGGTCTATGAGCCGAAGCTCGACTTCCCAAGCACGCATCGTTGGGTCGTGGACTACGTGCCGGCCGGCGCAACGGTGCTCGACATCGGCTGCTCGGGCGGTCACGTCGCTGCCGCCCTGGCGGCCAAGGGCTGTCGCGTCATCGGCGTGGACCACGCGCCACCGGCCGACCCTCGCCCCTTCGCCCGCTTCCTGCATCACGACGGCGACCAGGGCCTGCCGGACCCGGGAGAACGGATCGACTACGTGCTCGCCCTCGATGTCATTGAGCATCTGCGCACGACCGAACGGCTAATCGAGGAGATCCATCTGCTCTCCAGTCGCAACCGGGAGATGCGGCTGGTGATCTCGACCGGCAACGTCGCCTTCGCCGTGGTGCGGCTGATGCTGTTGTTGGGACAGTTCAACTACGGCGCACGCGGCATCTTGAATGCCACGCGTACGCGGCTGTTCACCTTCGGCACGCTGGCACGCACGCTGCGCGACGGCGCCTTCATGGTGGAGCGGTCGGTCGGAATCCCGGCCCCCTTTCCACTGGCGCTCGGCCGGGGAAGGCTGGCGAATGCGCTGCTCGCCCTGAACGCGCTGCTGATCCGGCTGTCGCGCGGGATGTTCGCGTATCAGATGCTGATGGTCTGCCGGCCGGTGCCGGCACTCGACTGGCTGCTGCAGGACGCAATTGCGGAAAGCGCCGGCCGGACGCGCGACGGAGCCACCCGGGAACACAGCGCCGCAGGCTGAACAGTAGCGCCCAGGCACTGTTCGTCCCCCGGCGTGACGCCGCCCGGACCCGACCGATCAGGCAATGGCTGGAGCGCGCACCGACAACCCGGCCCGCCGCATGGCGAGCAGCAAGATAACGATCGCGGCCACCGGTCCCGGCGGCCCCCACCGCATGAACAAGGTCACCCCCGGCAAAAGGACCACGGCGGTGACCAGGACCGCCTCCCACCTCCAGGGCTTCTTCGCCGGCGTGCCAAGAAGGAAGGCGCCGGCCACGGCCAGCGGCACCCAGTCATGCTGGAAGCCATAGGGCGGTGCCAGCAGTGACACCGCGATGATGGCGGCCGCCCTGGCGCCGCTGTCCGGTTCGGCACGCAGCACGCGGACCACGGCAAGCGTCGCGGCGATCAACACGGCCGCGTGCAACAGGCCGGCCGGTACCTTGCCCATCATCATCGCAGCAGTGGCATAGACGGTCTGCACGGCCGGCAGGACACCGTCCGGCGTCATGAAGTTGTCGGCAACGGCAAAGACCGACCACAAGAAGTCGACCCAGATGGCCGGCCCCAGTAGCACCATCGAAAGACCGGCGAAGGTAAGCGCCGTCACAGCCGCGGACAGGATGATGTCCCATCGCCGCGTCACGACCAGCAGCAGCGGGATCACCACGCCAAGATGCGGCTTGTAGGTCAGCAACCCGAGGAAGGCGCCTGACACCCAGGGCTTCCGGTCCATCATGACGAGGAAACCGGTCATGAGCGCCGCTGAGAGAAAGTTGTTCTGCCCCTTGAGCACGACGGCCAGGGAAGCTGGCGCCGCGAAGACAAAGGCGACGCCGTGGCGCAGGACGGGCGAGGTCCACATGACCGCCGCAAGACAGCATCCGGTCGCCACGATCCAGGTCATGAAGGCGACCCCGTAGGGCAGCAATGCGAAGGGGGCGACGATCGGCGTGAAGGACGGTGGGTAGGGCCAGTTCAGCAGGAACGGCCCTGGCTGGCCAACCAGGGCTTGGAGTCCCTCGGTAAACAGCCGCAGTTGGTAGGCATCGGCGGCGCGCCCGTCCAGCGCCATGGCCGCTGCGACACGGAAGATGACGAAGTCTTGCACCGGCGACGGCAGGCCGGTGGGCTCCATGAACCAAGGATGCCCCTGCGTCCACCAGGTCGCGCCCAACAGCACGACATAAGAAAAGGCCAGCGCCGTCGCCGCGAGGCGCAGGCCATGGGGCACGGCCCCGCCGGGCCTAAGCCGCCAGCGCTCCCCCCAACTCGAACACCGCCTCGGTCTTCTCCCGCATCTCGTCCAGGCTGACCTCGGTCGCGAGTTCGGTCAGCACCAGCCGCTCCGGCCCCTTGCGGGCCACCTCGAAGACGCCGAGGTCGGTGATCACCATGTCCACCACCCGCGCGCCGGTCAGCGGCAGGGTGCAGGACTTCAGCAGCTTCGGTTTGCCGCCGGCGGTGTGCTCCATCAGCACGATCACCTTCTTCACGCCGGCGACCAGGTCCATCGCCCCGCCCATCCCCTTCACCATCTTGCCGGGGATCATCCAGTTCGCGAGGTCGCCATTCGCCGCGACCTGCAGCGCACCCAGGATCGACAGGTCGATATGCCCGCCGCGGATCATCCCGAAGGATTGCGCGGAATCGAAATACGACGACGTCGGCAGGGCCGTGATGGTCTGCTTGCCGGCATTGATCAGGTCGGCATCCTCCTCCCCCTCAAAGGGAAAGGGGCCGAGGCCGAGCATGCCGTTCTCGGATTGCAGTTGCACGTTGAAGCCGGCCGGCACGTGGTTCGCCACCAGCGTCGGAATGCCGATGCCGAGGTTCACATAGAAGCCGTCCTGCAGTTCACGGGCGGCGCGGGCGGCCATCTCGTCGCGGGTCCAGGGCATGGTCGTGCTCCTCCTCAGGCCGCGCGCTTGCGCAGGGTGCGCTGTTCGATGCGCTTCTCGTAGCCGGCGGGGCACACGATCATGCGCTTGGTGAAGATGCCGGGCGTGTGGATGTGGTCGGGGTCGATCTCGCCGGGCTGCACCAGGTGCTCGACCTGCACGACGGTGACCTTCGCCGCGGTCGCCATCATCGGATTGAAGTTCCGCGCCGTCTTCCGATAGACGAGGTTGCCCTCGGTATCGCCCTTCCAGGCATGCACGATGGCGAGGTCAGCGAAGATGCCGCGCTCCATGACATAGGTCTCGCCGTCGAATTCGCGCGTCTCCTTGCCCTTCGCGACCTCGGTGCCGACGCCGGTCTTGGTGAAGAAGGCGGGGATGCCCGCGCCGCCGGCGCGGATGCGCTCGGCCAGGGTGCCCTGCGGGTTGAATTCAATCTCGAGCTCCCCGGCCAGGTACTGCCGGGCGAATTCGGCGTTCTCCCCGACATAGGAGGAGATCATCTTGCGAATCTGCCGCGTCTGCAGCAGCAGGCCGAGCCCTGCATCGTCGATGCCGGCATTGTTGGACACGACGGTGAGGTTCTTCACCCCCGATTCGCGGATCGCCTCGATCAGCAGGGCGGGGATACCGCACAGGCCAAAGCCGCCGGAATGGATCACCATGCCGTCGCGCAGCACGCCGGCCAATGCGGCCTTGGCGTCAGGATAGACCTTGCCCATGGACACTCCCCACTACCCAACCCTTCGAGGCTTTCTCCCTACCGTTCCCTGGCGCGCGCCGAAAGGGGGCAGACACCCCCTTGCGGGGCACGGATAGCAGGGTTATACGGCGCGCCTCTTCTCGGGGGGCCATAGCTCAGTTGGGAGAGCGCTTGAATGGCATTCAAGAGGTCGTCGGTTCGATTCCGATTGGCTCCACCAGTTTGATCAAGGGCTCGGGCGCCATCGCCCGGGCCCTTTTTCTTTGGCGATGCCGGATGCTGCCAAGGGCGGGCAAAGGCCGTTCATCCCGCGCGCCAGTCTTTTGCGAGCTTACCCGCGGGTCGCTACACGTCGCCGATCCCGGCGCTGCGCCGCCCGCGATCGCGCAGGCGGTGCGCGACCCCGCCCTTCGCGCATGCCGCAGCGATGGCTGCAATCCGGGGCAAAGCCGCGTTGCAGTGCTTACGGACGCTCAAAGTCCATGATCCAGTTCGTTTCCCAGTTGCTGCCGCCGTCGTTTGAGAAAGCCTGCTCCCACCGGGGCGAAATCGTCTGTGTTCTCAGCCAGAGAAATCTCACGGTAATTGGCATGCCCCGGAATTTGTCCTCGGCGTAGAACGATCCTATGCCGTTCTCAAATCCACCCTTCACGGGAACGTCCACTTGGTGCGGATCGTGCGATGCCAGCCACCAGATCGCCCATGTGCGGCTGGCCACATCAAATGACCGGATCGCAATCGCGCGATAGGACCCGCTCGGCAACTCAATGAGGTTGTCTTCGATGTTGCCGTTGCCGCCCAACACGAGGCGGGTCTCAGATGTGCCGTCGAATTCTTCCCATTCGTCGCACCCGGCAAGCCGTTCCCGTAAGCGGCGGTGTCGAACGCGCCAATGGCCGACTTCGAAATCGAAATCATTCGAAATTCCATTTGCGTGGTCCAAAGCCCGCTTCCTCCGCCTCCTCTTGCGACACGGAGTTCGTGCTATGTTCCGAAGCAGAGTCAAGCATTGCCGCGTGAAGTTGCCTCAGCGCCCCTGCTGCTGAAGTACGCATGCGGGACTCGAAACGGCATGTGGTGCCAGGAAGCCTTGCCGTGCCGAAAAACCGGCACCTCTCGTGCTTCAACCCACCCCGACCACCCGATACGCGAACTCCGCGCCATCCGGCTCCGTCACCGTCACGTACTCGCCCGGCCGCACCGGATCCGACCCGCAAACGAACCGGGTCTCGGGCGCATCCGGCCCCTCCGCCGCCGCGCCATAGAAGCGAATGCCCCAACCGGTATCCGGGTCGAATTGCACGTCCCCCTCGACCGGCGCCGCTCCGGGCGCGATCCGTCGTGCCCGCCAGGGCTCGGGGTCGGCTGCCCAGGCTGCGCCATCCGGGCGCCCCGCCGCATCCAGCGACAGCGCGATCTCATAGCGATGCGCGGGACTGCCTTCCGGGAAGCCCGGGCCGGCGGCCATCGCCAGCAGGACCGTCACCGTCGCCATGGTCAGATCGCCACGCGCACGCCGAGCTCGACCACGCGGTCGGACGGAATGCGGAAGAATTCCGTCGCCGGCACGGCGTTGCGCGACATGATGGTGAACAGCCACTGCCGCCACGCCGACATCTTCGGCACGGCGGCCGCCACCACCGTCTCCCGCCCCAGGAAGTAGGAAGTCTGCATCGGCTCGAAGGGAATGCCGACCTCCTTCAGCGCCTCGAGCTCCTTCGGGATGTTGGGACTTTCCTGGAAGCCGTAGCGCAGGAAGACGCGGTGGATGCTGGGCGACAATTCCTCGACCTCACGCCGGCGCTCCGCCGGGACCGCGGGAATGCCCTCATTGGTCACGGTGACGAACAGGACGCGCTCGTGCAGCACCTTGTTGTGCTTCAGGTTGTGCAGCAGCGCGCCGGGCAGGAAATCGGCCTGGCTGGTCATGAACACCGCGGTGCCGGGCACACGGATGGTGCGCGACTGCGGCAGCCGCGCGATGAAGGATTTGAGCGGCAGCCCATCCTGGCGGAAGCGGGCGAACAGCAGTTCGCGCCCGCGATGCCAGGTCGTCATCATGGCGAACAACCCCGCCCCCAGCACCAGCGGCACGTAACCACCTTGCGGGATCTTCAGCACGTTCGACAGGAAGAACAGCAGATCGAGCAGCAGGAGCGGGCCGAACACGCCGATCACCAGCGGCCAGGACCAGCCGAACTGCCGCCGGAACACGATGATGGCGAGGCAGGATGTGCAGACGAAGGTGCCCGTCACCGCTATGCCATAGGCCGCGGCGAGGTTGTCCGAGGTATGGAAGGCCATCACCAGGATGATCACGCCGATCAGCAGCAGCGTGTTCACCTGAGGCATGTAGATCTGCCCTTCCTCGGTGTCGCTGGTGTGGCGCACCTCAAGGCGTGGAATGAAGCCGAGCTGCACGCATTGCCGCGCAATGGTGTAGGCGCCCGAGATCATCGCCTGGCTGGCGATGATCGTCGCCGCGGTCGCCAGCAGCACCAGGGGCAGGCGGAACCACTCGGGCGCCAGCAGGTAGAAGGGATTCTCCAGCGCCGCCCTGTTGCGCAGCATCAACGCACCCTGGCCGAGGTAGTTCAGCATCAGCGCCGGCAGCACGAGCCAAAGCCAGGCCCAGCGGATCGGCCGGCGGCCGAAATGGCCCATATCGGCGTAGAGCGCCTCGGCCCCCGTCACCGCCAGCACGACGGAACCGAAGGCGACGAAGGCCACCAGCCGGTAGGTCAGGCAGAATTGCACGGCGTAGTGCGGCGAGAGTGCGGCCAGCACCGCGGGGTTGTCGATGATCTCGATGACGCCGAGCAGGCCCAGCACGAAGAACCAGGCCGCGCAGATCGGCCCGAACACCGCACCCATGCTGCCGGTGCCGCGGAACTGCGCCAGGAACAGCCCCACCAGGATGACCACCGCGATCGGGACCACCGCGTGCTCGAAGGTCTCGTCGACCACTTTCAGGCCCTCGACGGCCGACAGCACCGAGATCGCCGGGGTGATGATGCCATCGCCGAAGAACAGGCAGGCACCGACGATGCCGATCAGGGCGATCGACCAGCGCGCGCGCGGCGATTCGACATTGCGCTGGGCCAGCGCCATCAGCGCGAGGATGCCGCCTTCCCCGCGGTTGTCCGCCCGCAGCACGAAGACGACGTACTTCACCGTCACGGTCAGGATCAGCGACCAGATGATCAGGCTCAGGATGCCGAGGATCTCCCAGCCTTCCAGCCCATCATCGGAGAAGTGCAGCAGGGCGGCCCGCAGCGCATAGAGCGGTGAGGTGCCGATATCGCCGTAGACGACGCCGAGGACGCCGAGCACGAGTGCCGGCGTCAGGGCCTGGGTCTTGTCGGACGAAGATGTGTGCGCGGTCACGAAGCCTCGCTGCGGTGCGGCAATGCGGCGAGTGATAGGCCGGCCAGCCCCCTTGCCGCAATCGTGCCGCAATGCCCGGCCCGCATGGCCGAAACGACGGGGGCGGCGCCGGTGACCATCGCCGCGCCGCCCTCGATCCCGTCAGTGACCCCGCAGGATCTGGCTGAGGAACAGCTTCAGCCGTTCGGTCTTCGGGTCGTTGAACACTTCTTCCGGCGTGCCGGATTCCACCACCTCGCCGCGGTCCATGAACACCACGCGGTCGGCGACCTGGCGGGCGAAGCCCATCTCGTGCGTCACCACGATCATGGTCATGCCGGTCCCGGCGAGCATGACCATGGTGTCGAGCACCTCCTTGATCATCTCGGGGTCGAGTGCGGAGGTCGGCTCGTCGAACAGCATGATCTTCGGCTTCATGCACAGCGCGCGGGCGATGGCCACGCGCTGCTGCTGCCCGCCGGAGAGCTGGCCCGGATACTTCTTCGCCTGTTCCGGGATCTTCACCCGGGACAGGTATTCCATCGCCAGTTCCTCGGCGTCCTTCTTCGGCATCTTGCGCACCCAGATCGGCGCAAGGGTGCAGTTCTCCAGCACGCTCAGATGCGGAAACAGGTTGAAGGACTGGAACACCATGCCAACGTCGCGGCGGATGGCGTCGAGCGCGCGGACATCGTCCGTCAGCTCCGTCCCGTCCACCAGGATCCTGCCCTCCTGGTGGGTCTCCAGCCGGTTGATGCAGCGGATCATGGTGGATTTGCCGGACCCCGAAGGCCCGCAGACCACCACGCGCTCGCCGGTGGCGACCTGCAAATCCACCTCGCGCAGCACATGCAGCGCGCCGAACCACTTGTTCACCTTGTCGAGCACGATCGCCGGCGGGGCGTCGGTGCGGACGGCTGAGGCGACGAAGCCTTCCGTCTCGATGGCAGCGCTCATTTCGTCTCGTGTCCCAGAACGTTGTTGTGCGTCGGGCGGCACCGGCCTGCGCCGATGCCGCGCATGCGTGTCTCAGCGCCGGCGATGGCGGTTCAGCTCCGTCTCCAGCCCCTGGCTGTACTTCGACATGGCGAAGCAGAAGACCAGGTAGATCAGGCCGACGAAGACATAGACCTCGATGCCGAAGCCTTGCCATGCCGGCTCGACGATCGCGGTCTTGCCCGCCGTCAGCAGGTCGAAGATGCCGATGATCAGCACCAGGGAGGTGTCCTTGAAGAAGCCGATGAAGGTGTTCACCAGCGGCGGGATCACCAGCCGCAGCGCCTGCGGCAGGATGATCAGCCCGGTCTTCTGCCAGTAGGACAGGCCCATCGCGTCGGCGGCCTCGTACTGCCCCTTGGGCAGCGCCTGCAGCCCCGCGCGCACC
Source organism: Roseomonas sp. SRI_022 (assembly GCF_057586215.1). Classification (NCBI taxonomy): domain Bacteria; kingdom Pseudomonadati; phylum Pseudomonadota; class Alphaproteobacteria; order Acetobacterales; family Roseomonadaceae; genus Roseomonas; species Roseomonas sp. SRI_022. Next base: position 33,564 of record NZ_JBYCZL010000018.1, on the reverse strand, counting down.
ACCTCCGCCAGATAGGCGCCGGCGAACAGGATGATGGCGATCTGCGCGCGCAGCAGCTTGTCGATGTTCATCCCTTCCGGAAGGAACAGGGGGAACATCACCGACGCCATGAACAGCAGGGAGATCAGCGGCACGCCGCGGATCAACTCGACATAGACGACGCAGAGCACCTTGATCGCCGGCAGGTTCGACCGCCGCCCCAGTGCGACCAGGATCGACAGCGGGAAGGCGAAGGCCAGGCCGAAGGTGGCGAGGATCAGCGTGATCGGCAGCCCGCCCCAGCGTTCCTGCGGCACATAGGGCAGGCCGAGCACGCCGCCCCACATCAGGATGCCGATGAGCGTCAGCGTCACCGCCCAGATCGGGACCAGCGTCCAGTTCCAGAAGCGCCGCATCGCGGAAGTGATGAACAGCCCGATGAACAGCAGGCAGACGATCGCCGGGCGCCAATGCTGCTCGTAAGGATAGGTGCCGAACAGCATGAAGCGGTGCTTCTCGGTCACCACCGCCCAGCAGGCGCCGGCACCATGCAGGTCGCGGCAGGCCTGGGTCTGCGCCACGCCGCGGGCGTCCACCGGCACCGACCAGATGGCGTTGATGAAGGCCCAGTCGACGAAGCCCATCACGGAACGGATGATGACGTAGCCCAGCACCAGCGTGACGGCGGTGGACAGCCAGCCGGAGAACAGATTCTCCCGCATCCAGGCGATCGGTCCGACCGCGGTGATCGGGGCGGAGCGATGGTCGCTGCCGCCGGCGATCGGGGTATTGGCGGTGATGTCGCTCATGGCCGGGCCCTCACCGCTCAACCAACGCCGCGTAGCTGGCCCTTCGGCCAGCGAAGCCAAGCATCCGCTTGCCGGCCGTTTGGCCAGCGAAGCCAACAGAAAGGTGCATCGCGTTCATGGCCGTCACCTCTCCACCAACGCGATGCGCGCGTTGTACCAATTCATGAACAGGCTGATCGACAGGCTGATCGTCAGATAGACGAGCATGATGATGGCGATGCCCTCGATCGCCTGGCCGGTCTGGTTCAGCGTCGTGTTGGCGATCGACACGATGTCCTGGTAGCCAATCGCCACCGCCAGCGAGGAGTTCTTCGTCAGGTTCAGGTAGTTCGACGTCATCGGCGGGATGATGACGCGCAGCGCCTGCGGCAGCACGATCAGCCGCAGCACCGAACCGTGCCGCAGGCCAAGCGCCTGCGCGGCCTCCCACTGCCCCGTATTGACCGACAGGATGCCCGCGCGCACCACTTCGGCAATGAAGCCGGCGGTGTAGGTGACCAGGCCGATCAGCAGCGCCGCGAATTCCGGGCTGACATTGGCGCCGCCACGGAAGTTGAAGCCGCGCAGCGCCGGCCAGTCGATCGTCCACGGCGCGCCGAGCGCGAGCCACACCGCCACCGGCAGCCCGACCATCAGCGCGAGGCCCGCCGGCCAGATACGGCGCGGCTGGCCATCGGCCATCTGCTTCGCCCGCGCGCTGCGCCCGTACAGCCAGGTCAGCACGATGCCCGCGACGAAGGCGACCGCGGCGGCGGTATGCGCCCCTTCCCATTCCAGCGCCGGAATGCGGAAGCCACGGTTCGACAGGAACACACCCTCGACCGGGTGGAACGCCTGCCGCGGGCCGGGCAGGCCCTGCATGATGGTGTACCAGAACAGCAGTTGCAGCAGCAGCGGCAGGTCGCGGATCACCTCGACGTAGAAGCCGGCGATGCGCGATACGAGGAAGTTCTTCGACAGCCGCGCGATGCCGATGGTGGTGCCGAGGATGGTCGCGAGCACGATGCCGACCACCGCCACCTTCAGCGTGTTCAGCACGCCCACGGTCAGCGCGCGGAGATAGGTGTCGGTCGGATCGTAGGAAATGAGGTGCTCGGCAATCGGCAGCCCCGCCTCGCGGTTCAGGAAGCCGAAGCCGGTCGCGATGCGCCGGACCTCGAGGTTGTGGACGGTGTTCGACCACAGCCACCAGAAGATGGACCCGATGACGCCGACGACCAGGATCTGCCAGACGATGCCGCGGATGCGTTCGTCCGCCCAGGACAGGCGCAGCGGGCGTTTGGGCGGCTTGCGCCGGAATCGGGGATCGACGGTTGCGTCGGACATTCTTCTACGGCCTCACCTGTAGCTTGTTGCCCGCCCTGCGGGGCGGGGAAGCAGCACGGGGCGGGGGCATCGCCCCCACCCCGCGGGTCATCGGATCAACGGAAGGGCGGCGCGTATTGCTGCCCGCCCGGCGTCGTCCACAGCGCGTTCGGGCCCCGCTGGATGCCGATCGGCGCGAGGTGGCGCGCGAACACCTCGCCGTAATTGCCGGTCACGCGCAGCACGTTGACCAGCCAGGCATTGTCGACGCCGAGCATCCGGCCGAGGTCGCCGTTCTTGCCCAGCATGCGCTGCACTTCCGGCCGCGTGTCACTCGCCGCCATCTCCTGGACGTTCGCCGCGGTGATGCCGAACTCCTCGGCGGCCACGAGGCCGAAATGGATCCAGCGCACGAGGTCGGAGAAGCGCTGGTCACCATGGCGCACCAGCGGGCCGAGCGGCTCCTTGCTGATCACGTCAGGCAGGATGACGTAGTCGGCCGGACGCGCCTGCGCCGAACGCGTCGCGGCGAGGCCCGACACATCCGTCGTGAAGGCATCGCAGCGGCCGGAGACGAAGGCGGTCACCACCTCCTCCAGCCGCTCGATCACCACCGGGGTGAAGCGCACGCGGTTGGCGCGCGCCCAGTCGGTCAGGTTCTGCTCGGTCGTCGTGCCGGGCTGCACGCAGATGGTGGCGCCATCCAGCTCCCGCGCCGTGCGCACGCCGAGGCTGGCCTTCACCATGAAGCCCTGGCCGTCGAAGAAGCTGATCGCCGGGAAGTCGAAGCCGAGCGAGGTGTCGCGCGACAGCGTCCAGGTCGTGTTGCGCGACAGCATGTCCACTTCGCCCGACTGCAGCGCAGTGAAGCGGTTCTGCGCCGTGGTCGGCACGTAGCGGACCTTGTTCGCGTCGTTGAACAGCGCCAGGGCGACGGCGCGGCAGTAATCCACGTCGAAGCCGCGCCACACGCCCTGGCTGTCCGGCTGGGCGAAGCCGGCGAGGCCGCTGTTCACGCCGCAGATCAGCGTGCCGCGCGCGCGGATCGCATCAAGGGTGGCCGAAGCCGGGGCCGCCGGCTGCTGCTGCGCCATGGCGGGCATCGCCATCGCCGAGGCGACGAACGCCGCCCCAACCATGCGGATAGCCCAGTGCCGCGAAACCTGAACCACGACCATATCTCCCCGTCCGTCTCCGGCTGCCCGCATAGGGCAGCCCGGCATTCTTGCCTATCCCGCAGGCATGCTGCGCCACGTGACGGCACGGATCAACGCGCAAACCGTCCGTGGCGAAACTTCGCCCCTCGGACCAGGGGGCCTAGCAAACCGCGGGCCGGACAGGCAAACCGATTGACGACCGACGCACCGAAGGGGGCCGCTATGCTGCAACTGGACAAGGCGGCGCTGCGCCGTGCCCTGCCCTGGGACGACCTCGTGGCCGCGCTGGAGGCGATGTTCCGCGAGGGCTGCGAGGCGCCGCTGCGCCACCGCCACACCATGCCCGGCGCCGGCGGGTCCGAGACGACGCTGCTCCTGATGCCCGCCTGGCGCGCCGGCGAGCATACCGGGGTGAAGATCGTCCACGTCGCCCCCGCCAATGCGGCCCTCGGCGAACCGTCGGTGCACGCGGCCTACCTGCTGTCCGATGCGCTCACCGGCGCGCCGCTCGCCCTGATGGATGGCGGGGAACTGACCGACCTGCGCACGGCGGCGGCGAGCCTGCTCGCGGCACGCCACCTGGCGCGGCCGGACAGCGCGCGGCTGCTGGTCCTCGGCAGCGGCAAGGTCGCCCGGGCCCTGGCCGAGGGTTATGCCGCGCGTTTCCCGATCGCCGACATCGCCATCTGGTCGCCCCGGGCGGCCAATGCCGAACGCCTCGCGCGCAGCCTGGCGGAGCACGGCCTGCCTGCGCGCGCGGCGGCCTCGCCGGACCCGGGCGGTGCGGACATCGTCACCGCCGCCACCCTGTCCGCCGCGCCGCTGGTCCGCGGGGCGGATCTGCGCCCGGGGACGCATGTGGACCTGGTCGGGGCCTATCGCCGCGACATGCGTGAATGCGATGGCGCGACGCTGGCCCGCGCGACCCTGGTGGTGGACACCCGGGCCGGCGCCCTGGCCGAGGCCGGCGACATCGTCCAGGCGATCGCCGAGGGTGCCATCGCGGAGACGGCGATCGCCGCCGATCTCGCCGAGCTGTGCCGCGGCACGCATCCCGGGCGCCGCAGCGCGCAGGAGATCACCGTCTTCAAATCCGTCGGCTGGGCCGGCGAGGATCTGGCCGCGGCAGTGCTCGCCTATCGTCGCGCGACCGGCTGAAGCCGGCGCCGGTCAGCCCGCCGGCCGCAACGCCACCGCGAGCCGCCGGCGCAGCGCATCGAGCGCCGGATCGCCCTCGGTCAGCACCGGGGCGCAGACCGCTTCGGCATAGCGCCCATTGCCGCGCAGCGCCTCGCCATCCACCGCGAAGGGCGTGATCCCGCCATTGTCGAACAGGTGGCGGGTGCCTTCGTCGATATAGGTCTCGCTGACCGCGCCTTCGCTGATCACCAGGCCGTGCCGTTCAAGTTCGATGTGGTGGTAGGTCACCTCGCGGCACCAGCTTTCCTGCACGATGCTGCTGCCGTTCAGCAGCAGCCGCGCCGGCACCAGGCGGCCGCCGAGGAACAGCGCGTGCTCGGGGCTGACGCGCAGGTCGCGGAAGGGCACGCCGTCGCCGAGCGCCCCGGCGCGGATCACCACCGGCGCGATCCGGGCCGGGCGTGGATGCTGCGCGAGCTTCACATGGAGTTGCCCGACCCAGACCAGCGGCTGCAGCACCGGCCCGCCATGGACCGTCGCGACCATGTCGCCGGGGCGCAATGCCTCGACCGGTACCGCGCCGTCCGCGACGGCGATCAGCGTGCCCGTCGCGAAGCAGGTGGCGTCCTGGCGACTTGGTCGGGATTTGGCCGTTTCGTGGCCGGTCTGTCCGGTCATGTCGCACTCTGGGGGTTCGGGCCGCCGGCGAGGCCGGTCTGACGTGACGCAAGGCGGAAGAGGGGGGTCTTGCCGCCATCTGGATAAAGCCACTATTCGCGCATTTTTCCAAGTAATATCAATCGGTTGATAATATTAATCGATGCGTCTCATCGCGCATTGTCGCTATTACCGACCAATACCTGCGATTGCATTAATGCGCGGCGAGACTCACGAACTCGTCAGGTCGCGTCCGCCAGCGGTCCCCTCGATTGCACCCATGGCGCGGCCGGCCAGGGCCGCGCGTCCCACCAGGTGGCGACGCCCGCGCCGGACCTCGGCCGCCACCCGCTACCGCAGGAAGTCCAGCAGCAGCCGCACCGTCTCCGCCGGCCGTTCCTGCTGCACCCAATGCCCCGCGCCCGGGACGAGATGTGTCCCGCGCCAATCGGCGGTCGCCTCGCTCTCCATCTTGCGTAGGGCGCCGGGGGCCTGTTGCACCCCCCAATCCCGCGCGCCGCCGATGAAAGTCGCCGGGACGGCGATGCGGCAGCCCGCGAAGGCCTCCATCTCGAGATTGGTGGCCGCGAAGCGCGTGCGGTAGCCGTTCAGCCCGCCCTGGAAGCCACTGCGGCCGTATTCGGCGGCATAGACGGCAAGGTCCGCCTCGGTCAGCCAGGCGCAGGCGGCGACCTCAGCGGACGAGGGCATTTCATGCGCCACCGTCTGCGGCATCGTCTCGGCCGCATCCATCACGTAGTAGGTCGGCAGCTTCGCCAGTTCCTCCGCCGTCCAGCCCTTCAGCGGGAAGACGTCGTTGCCGGCCCAGTCACCCGATTTGTGGTGGTAGTAGGCGCGGAAGAAAGCGTGCAGCCCGCCGGGAGCGGCCATGATGTCGCCATTGGCCGGGCGCGTTGCGTAATACCAGTGGTAGTGCTTGCGTGGCCGCTTCAGTGCGCCGAGGTCGGCAGCGATGTCGCGGGCCGGCGCCCGGTCCGCGGTGCCGAGGCCCGGCGGCCCGGCGAAGGGCGCGCTCATCAACGCGACGCGGCGGAACACGTCCGGCCGCAGCAGGGCGCAATGCGCCGCGACCGGCGACCCGAAATCATGCCCGATCACCGCGTGGACGTGCGGCACGCCCAGCACGCCGAGCAGCGCCAGCTGGTCCCGCACCAGGTTGATCATGGCGAAGGGCCTGAGGTCGCTGTCATAGGCATCCGACCAGCCGATCGTGCGGCCATAGCCGCGCTGGTCCGGCGCGATGACGTGGAAGCCGGCCTCGGCCAGCGGCAGCATCACCCGCCGCCAGGAAAAGGCGAGCTCCGGGAAGCCATGCAACAGCAGCAGCACCGGCCGCCCGACATCCCCGGCCTCCAGCACATGCATCGTCAGGCCGTTGATGTCAGGGACCATGCGGGCACGGATGCCAGCGGGCAGGACGGCGGGGCTGAGCGGATCCATGGGCGTTCCTCCGAGTGGTTGGCACGCATCCGGCCTGGGTTGGGCGCGGGGATCAAGGGTCGGCGGATGATCAGAGAGGGGCGCGGCCTCTCCTCGCACCTCACCCCACCAAAGGCCGCGGGGCCTTTGGAAACCAACAGCCGCACACGCATCAGGCCGGTTCCAGGCAGCGGGCGATGCGGCCGCGGCGACTGATGCGCAGCAGGACGCTGCGGACGATGCGCAACAGGCGCGGCAAGTCTGGGTTGGTCAGGTCGCGCAACAGGTGGATTTGCACGGCCTTCATCGTTTCGGACAAATCGGGATTGGGCAGCAGCCAGGATGGCCCGGGCAGGGCGCGATGCAGGCCGAGGCGACGCGCCAGCACATAGCCCTGCAGGCCGATGATGCGGATGGCGCGGCGATGCGCGGCGCAGACCCAGTCGCGGATGTCGCGCAGCGGGCGCGGCGCGCGGCGGCGCGCGACCCGCTTCAGCAGGGCAGTCCAGACCCCGGCATGGGCCAGGCGGCGGAAATGCCGATGGATGGTGTCGGTGCGGCCATAGGGGGAACGGAAGGACGACCACGGTAGACCACGCGCCATGACGGCCTGGAAGATCCCATCCATGCGCCGGCGAAGGTCGGGGACGGGGCGGCCGGCACCGGTGGTTTCGACATGGGGGCGCAGGGCCTCCCACTCGGCGTCGGAAAGGGGGGTCCAGGGGCGGGATTCGAGGGAAGGGTCTCGCGGGGCGATGCGGGGCGGGGGATGCATGGGCAGGGGTCCTCCGGCGCGGTGGGTGAAAGGGCGGGAGGATATAGGAAAAAGAGCGCTTATAGAAAGGAAAAAAAGCACAGATACGTCTTTGCCGAACGCGAAAGGCTCCGGTCCCGGACCCCGTCTGCCGTTCCGGGTCGGCGCGTTTCGGAAGGATGCAGGAACGACAAGCCGCAGAAATGAGTCTCACCAAGTGTGCCGATCTTCTTTGCCCGGCAACCGCGCCGAATTCGATGTTCAGCGCCCTGCGAAATCCATTACGATTCATTATATACCATTTTACTTTAGAAGAGGCTTATCCATGAGCGCGATTGACGACAATGTTCATGCGCAACTCCAGTTGCTCGCCAGCATGCGGTTGGAAGGCATGGAACCCGATGCCTGGCAGAAGTGGCAGGACAAAATAGATGATTTGAATAATCAGTACGATGCAGCTCGTCGCAAAGAAAAGGATGATAAAAGTTCCGCTGCGGAGAAAAAATACGCAAAAGATCTGGGCGACAGCATAGCGAAGGGATTGCCGGCCATCGTGAAGGGCCTGCAAGCGGCGATTTCCGCCTTCGACAAGGGTGACGCCGTCACCGGCTCCGCGGCCATCATGGATATCTGTGCGGCGGCTGCCCCGATCATCAGCGCCATGCTGGCCGCCACCGGCCCCGAGGGGATGCTGGTCGGGGCCCTGTTTTCCGTCATCGGGCAGATCCTGTCTTTCTTCGCGCCAAAGCAGCCGTCGCTGAAGGACCAGATCCAGAAGATGCTGCAGGAGCTCGACGCAGAGCAGCAACTGCAGGGCCTGGGCGCGATCAGCCTGGCCAATGAGGTGCGTGACAGGGAATTGACGACGATCTGCCGCAACCTGTCCGGGCATACGCAGCTGTCGCTGCTGGTGCGGGAGGCCGAGAAGGCCGAGTTCGACGACTTCGAAAAGCTGCGCGGGAAGACGATCATCGTCGCCCGGGATTCGAGTGCGGCCGCTGACGCGAAGTCGCGCTACCCCAACTGCACGATCCAGTTCCTGGACGAGGTCGCCAAGGGCCGGCGCGATGCCCGGGAGTACATCGTCAAGACATTGATCGCCAACCATCGGGCCGACGCCCTGTGTGGCCTCGATATGAGCAATCGGTCCCTTCGCGACGAATGTGGCGGCATGGCGCTGGCCGACACTCATCTGGACCCGCAGCGGCAACCTTCGATCCTGGAACTGCCGTTGCTGACCGAAGATGATGCCGATGTCTTCGAAGCCCGGATGAAGGCACTCAATTTCGCGACCTGGCGTGCCCAGGCAAAATCGGATCATGCAGCATTCAAAAACTGGGAGGTCGCGGCGTGGCTCAAGATGAAAGAGAAGCAGAACAATCCAAAATGGCCTGAAGTCCTGGGTGTTTGGTGCCGGACCTACAACGATCTGGTCGTCTCCAATATCAAGTTCAACTGCCTGATCGACCCGGAGATGGTCCGGAAGATGGTCCGATATACCCATGAGGCGGATGGCGGCTGCCCGCTGCCCACGCACAGGAAAATGACAATACATGGATTGCTGACTGATCTTCAGGGGCTGGCATTGGATTTGCGCACGGAAAGTGCAGCTTGCAATGGGGTGGCGCTGGGGGTTCTCGAGGCTGTTGTTCCAGCGGCGCAAGGCTGGGGATTGTTCGCCCATCTCGGGACCAACCACGGTGTGTATTTTACCAGCGGCGCAGCGAACCTGTCGCGTTGGACCGACAAGAGCGACGCCAACTACTTTCATGTGATGAATATAGTTCCCGCTGCCACCAGCGATGACGACGGTAGCCCGCGGAAAGCCCAGTTCGACCTAAAGCCGCGCTATCATTGTCTGATTCTGAAGAGCAACAGCGGTGAATACCCTTCGAATCATTCATGGCTCGATCACCTTTGGGTGCGGCCTGATACCTTCGCCATCAATGACGCGCGTCTCATCCGGGATAACCCGATGTTCTTCGACATCTGCGCGGTCGAACGCAGCGGGCAGCTGGAGTGTTGGGCGATACCGGGCGGAAGGGACATGGTCGAGCGCTGGGCGCTCGACAAAGCGAACGACTTCAAGATCTTGCCCGGAGGAATCGTGCCCACCAGAACGTCGGTGCTTGAGAATGTTCGGGCATTTTACCCGATGCTGGATTCACTCCTGCAGAACGATCCTGACAGCGCCGCAATCGATCCCGGATCGGCCTGGTTCAATCCCGACCATGAAGCATATTCGGCACTTGTTTATGCAGGGCTTCGGGCTTCGGCCGACATCTATGTTCATGGATCGAATGAAGGGCATTACGTGCCGTCGCCCTGGTCGGAATACAATGGCATTGCGGTGGACAAGAACTACCTGTGAGTATTCTCGCATTGGCGTCTGGCCTGCGCCACGCATGCCTCGGTCGTCGCCTGCATTCTGCAGAAGATTAAGACACCACGGTGGATGCAGTATTCGATCCCCAACAAGATGCTGGGGCGGTACCCCTATTTCGACAGCCGCGGCATCAGGCAAGAAGACAGGGATGGTTGGGCTGAATTGGGTCACGCGACCGATATGAAGGGCCTGATATCGCTGAGCCCCTGTGCGGACGGTACGATGCTCGCCAGCGTGGTCTATCGCGCGTTCAGTGCCCACCAGAACCCGTATACACATACGTGGAACGTGTTCGACGAACCCAATATGTACACGACACATTACGCGATCGACGTGGCGCGCCAGTCCATTCAGATCGTTGAACCCTGGACGAAGACCGAGGGCAGCGCATTGCAGGTCCAGAAGATGCCGGTTCCCTGCTGGTCGCTCATGTCATCCCTGAAAGTGAAGCTGGAATTCCTGCAAGCGAGGGGGTGAATCCGCCTCCCGGGCGCCAAGTGAAGGTTTCCAGAGGCCCCGGGCCTTTGGTGGGGTGGTCTGGAGGGGCGACGCCCCTCCAACCTTCGCCTCTCAAGCCCCCAGTAACTCCATCGTCCGTGCGACCACCTTCGCCTCGTCGAACTTGTCCAGCGCCATCGCCTGCCCGGCCGCACCCATCCGCGCCCGCAGCGCCGGGTCGCGGGCCAGTCGCGACAATGCCTCGGCCAGCGGCGCGTCGGTCATCGGCGGCACCAAGAAGCCGGTCTCGCCCTCCTTCACCTGCTCCCGCGGCCCGCGGATATCCGTCGCGACCACCGGTAGCCCGGTCAGCATCGCCTCGATGATCGACATGGGCAGCCCTTCGAAATGGGAGGGCAGGCAGAACACATCCGATGCGGCGAGGATCGCCGGGATGTCCTCCCGGTAGCCGAGGCGTTTGACGCGCCGCCCGAGCGCGGCCTCGGCACGGTCGAAATGCGGGTCGAGGTCCTCCCCATGGTCGGAGGCGAGGCGTTCGCCCACCACCCACAGCACAGCGTTGTCCGGCGTCGCTTCCATCGCGCGCAGCAGTTCCGGGTGACCCTTATGGCGCACCAGGCGCGACACGGCGGTGATGACGCAGTCGGTCTCGCTCGCGCCGAATTCGGCGCGGATCGCTGCGCGGGCCGCGGCATCCGGGTGGAACAGCGCCGGGCTGCGGCCGTTCAGCACGGCGGTGGCGGCAGGATGGATGCGCAGGCGCCTGGCATCCGCCGCCTCCTCCTCGCTGACCGTCAGGAACACGTCGGTCACGCGTCCGCCCAGGCGTTCCAGTTGCAGCGACAGCGACCGTCGCCACCAGGGTCCGGGCTGGTTGAACAGGAAACCGTGGCAGGTATAGGCGATGCACGGCACGCCTGCGGCCTTTGCCGCCAATCGTCCGAGCAGCCCGCTGATCGGCATGTGGGCATGCACCAGGTCGAATTTCTCGCGACGGAAGAAGTCGAGCAGCGCCCGGAAGGCGCGCGCCTGCGGGACGGGATTGAGGCTGCGGGCGAGTGGCATGGCCTCGACGCGGAAGCCCTCGGCGCGGGGGATGCCGAGCAGCGGGCCCTCGGCGCAGACGCCAATCACTTCATGTCCACGATCGCGCAAGCCACGCATCAACGGCAGCAGGAAGTGGCGGAGCGAGAAGTCCACATTCGTCAGTTCGCAGATCTTCACGCAAGTCCCTCGCCGCTGCCGGAGAGGGCTTCGCCCCCTCCGGACCTCCCCCACCAAAGGCCGGGGGGCCTTTGGAATGCCGATTCCTGGTGCCGGGCACCACGCGCGCTCTGCTTCGCCCCAACCCGCCCGGTGCGCAAGGCGCCAAAAACCGGCATTCCAAAGGGCACTGCCCTTTGGTGGGGTGGTTTGGAGGGGCAAAGCCCCTCCAACCTGTCAGCCCAAGACCTCGACCGCGTCCATCCCCGCCGCCAGCAACCGCCGTAGTTCCGCCTCCGGCAGCGCCACGCACCCTTCCGTGGGCGCCAGGCCGGGCCGTGCGACATGCAGAAAGATCGCGCTGCCGCGCCCGCGCTGCACGGGCGCGTCGTTCCAGCCGAGCACGCCGATCACGTCATAGACCGCATCATCCCGCCACAGCCTTTCGTGCCGCGCGGCGTGCGGCAGGCGGATGCGGGTGTTGTAGGCAGCGTCGGCGGGGTCGTCGCACCAGCCGTCATCGGGCGCGATGGGTTCGACCGGCAGGGTGGTGGCCGGGCGCGGGCCGCGATCGGCGCGCCAGAACACGCGGCGGATCGGCAGCAGCCCGGTGGGGGTGGCACCGTCGCCTTCCCGCTTGGTCGCGCTGATGCCGCCCTGCCCAAGGGCGCAGCGCAGCGTCTGCCCCTGGAAGCGCAGCAGCCCGTCCGCGGTGACGCGGGCCGTCCCGCTCATTCGGGCAGCAGGTGGCCGAAGCGCCGTGCCTTGGTGCGCAGATAGTGGTCGTTCACCCCGTTCGGATCGAAGGCATGCGCCTCGCGGCCTAGCACTTCGATGCCGCAGGCGGCGAGGCCGGCGATCTTGTCGGGGTTGTTGGTCAGCAGGCGCACGCGCTCGACGCCGACGGCGCGCAGCATGGTGGCGGCGACGAGGAAGTTGCGCTCATCGGCGCCGTAGCCGAGCGCGCGATTGGCATCGAGCGTGTCGAGCCCACCATCCTGCAGCGTATAGGCGCGCAGCTTGTTCACCAGCCCGATGCCGCGGCCTTCCTGCGCGAGATACAGCAGCACGCCCCCTTCGGGGTCCTGCGCCATGCGGGCGATGGCGCCGCGCAGCTGCGGCCCGCAATCGCAGCGCAGCGATCCCAGGAGGTCACCGGTGAAGCATTCCGAATGCGCGCGCACCAGTGGCGCGCCACCTTCGGCCGCGGTCTTCTCGGGCGTGCCGATCAGGATCGCCAAGTGCTCGATGCCGCCCTCGGACGCGCGGAAGGCGATGATGCGCGCTTCCGGCGCGTCCTCCAGCGGCACGCGGGCCTCGGCGACGCGCGCCAGGGAGGTCGCGGCGGTGGCGGGATAGGCGAGGATGTCGGCCGCCGTCACGCTCAGCAGGGAAAGGCGTTCCGCAGTGGCCTCGCTGGCCGGGGCGGCGACCAGGGCGGGCAGCAGCCGGCCGAGTTTGGCAAGCGCGATCGCCGCCTGGGCGAGCGGCGGGGCGGGCACGCGTTCGGGCAGTTCGGGCAGGATTCGCTCGGCGGTCGGGTCGGCCAGGCTGCGCAGCGTCTCGGGCGCGGTCAGGGCGGGGGGGAGGCGCAGCGCGACGGCACCCTCATCATCCGGGGCATGCGGGACGGGGCGCTGCAGCACCGCCGCCGCCCGCACCGGGGCGAGCAACAGCACCGGGGCGACGCGCGCGGTCGCGGCCAGTTCCGCCAGGCCGAGCGCGCCGACCGTCTCCGCCGCCGCGACGATCAGGCACGCATCGGGTCCGCGCAGCAGGACCGGGGTGCCGCGCCGCAACTCGGCCATGGCGCGGTGAACCTGCCGCAGGGCGGATACGCGGGGATCGCCCGTCACGTCGGGCAGGGGCTCCGAGGCAAGGCCGCCGTGTGGCGTCATGGTAAGGCGTTCCATCGTTGTTTCGATGGCGCGCCCTGAATATGGCGCGCCGAAGGCGGCACACTGGCCCCTGGATGTGGTACGTTGCGCCAACCCGTCCAGATGAGTGAAGTCGCAATCACAGATGTGCGATTTCGCGCCGGGGGCGGCGTGGGCGCTGGCACAACCGTGTCGGGCAGTTCATACGTCGAACATACTCCGCCGTTACGCCGGGGGGTCGGCAAAACGGCACTAGATGAGGGGATGCTGAGGAATGGCAGGGCCGCGTCCTGTTCTTATCGTCGAGGATGATGCAGCACTGGCCGGCACCCTCGCGGATCAGCTGGCATTGGACTCTGAGTTCGAACCGGCCGTGGCCGGGCGTCTCGCGGAGGCGGAGGCGATGCTGGCCACTCCGGGCAGCCGTTTCGACCTGATGCTGCTCGACCTGACGCTGCCGGACGGCAATGGGCGGGATTTCTGCGTGCGGGTGCGCCGCGGCGGGCTGCGCATGCCGATCATCATGCTGACCGGATCGGATGGGGAGGCTGATATCGTCAGCGGCCTCGATGCCGGGGCGAACGACTACATCGCCAAGCCGTTCCGCCTGGCCGAGCTGCTGGCGCGCATCCGCGTGCAGCTGCGCGTCTATGACAGCAGCGAGGACGCGATCTTCCAGATCGGGCCCTACCTGTTCCGCCCGGCCGCCAAGCAGCTGCACGACCCGGCCAGCGGCAAGCGGCTCCGCCTGACCGAGAAGGAGGCGGCGATCCTGAAGTTCCTGTATCGCGCCGGCGGCAAGCCCGTGCCGCGGCAGATCCTGCTGAACGAGGTCTGGGGGTACAACAGCAACGTCACCACCCATACGCTCGAGACGCATATCTACCGGCTGCGGCAGAAGATCGAGCCGAACCCGGCCGAGACGCGCATCCTGGTGACGGAGACCGGCGGCTACCGGTTGGAACTGGCGAGCACCGGCGAAGCTGCCTGAGGGACCGTTCGCCAGGTCCGGCACCGGCCGCATGATGGCGGAGGGTTTCGCATGACGCGGCTGGTGTCCTACGACGAAGCACCGCCCGAGGTCCGGGCGGTGTTCGACGACATCAAGGCGACGCGCGGCGTCGCCGACGTCAACAATTTCTGGAAGGCGATCGCGGTACATCCGCCGACGCTCGCCCGCACCTGGGACAGCCTGAAGCAGGTGATGGCGCCCGGTGCACTCGACCCGCTGGTGAAGGAGATGCTGTATCTCGCCGCCTCGGCGGCGGCGGGCTGCACCTATTGCATCGCGTCCCACACTGCGGCCGCGCAGGCCAGGGGGATGACGGCGGAGATGCATGGCGAACTGCTCGCGGTGCTCGGCATGGCGGCGGAGACGAATCGCCTGGCCGAAGCGCTGCGAGTGCCCGTGGATCCGGCCTTCGAGTAGGGTCTACATGGCTTTCTGCCGTCGCATCGCACTGGCGTAGATGCCAAGGGCGGTCAGGCAGACGGCCAGGAATCCCGCCGCCGTCAGTAGCGGTGCTGCAGGCAAGCCGGTCAGATCACGCACGAAGCCCGCGAAAGGCGGCAACAGGGCGAGCCCGAGATAGAACACCGTGTAGTGCACGCCCATGCCGAAGGCCCGGCTCTCGGCGGAAAGCGCGCGCCCGGCGAAGGCCATGATCAGGCTCGAGGGCGGCGCAGCCAGCAGGCCGAAGGCCGGCAGGGTCAGCCAGGCCGGCGCACCGGCCGCGGTGGCGGCAAGTGCGGCCACCATGCCGAGCAGGCACAGCACGCAGACGAGCATCGGCCGGCCCAGCCGCTCCGCGATCGCCCCGCCCATCGGTTGCAGGGGCAGGATGGAAAAGCCGATTAGCGACGCGAGCGCACCGGCCTCGGCGCGACTCATTCCCTGCGCCACCAGGAAGGCGGGCGTGAAGCCGACCGCGACGGCGAAGGACGCATTGTATCCGGCCCAAACGACGCCGAGTGCCAGCAGCGGCCGCCATTCAGCGCGCAGCAACCACATCCGGCGATGCGTGGCGGCCTGCGGCCCGGCGCCGCGGACGGTGACAGTTAGCAGGAGGAAGGCGAGGCTGCAGAAACCCGCGGAGAGCCACAGCCCTGCGCGCCAATCCTCACCCAGCAAGGGCAACACCAGCAGCGCAAGGCCGATGCCGAAGGGCCAGGCCATCAGCATCATGCCCATGGCCAGTGCCACCGAAGCACCCGTGAAGCGGTCCAGCACCATCTTCGCGCCGGCGATGGTCAGCAGTGCGCCGCCTGCCCCGGAGATCAGCCGTCCGACAAGCGCGAGGGCAAAATCTGGCGCCAGCGCGAGCAGCACGCCACCGAAGGCCATCAACCCGAGACCGCCGAGCAGCACCACCCGGTCCCCGAAGCGCGCCAGCAGCCATCCCGCCGGCAATGCGACGAAGACGCCGGCCAGGGAATAGGCTCCGATCAGCGTCCCAAGCGCCGCCCAATCTGCAACCAGGCCACCGATCAGCAGTGGCCCGAGTGCGCCGACCACCTGCAACTGCGCGCCCATCGAAGTGCGGGCGAGGGCCAACACCCCGACCTCGCCCCAGCGTCCAAGAATCATGGCTGCTGCCTACGCGCTGCCGGATCGCGCCACAACGGCTCCGGAAGCGGAAAGGGCGCGACGGTTGCCCGCCGCGCCCCTCCAATCCAACCCGCCCGAAGGCGCGTGGTCTCAGTTCAGCCGCTCGCCATGCAGCGTGACGTCGAGGCCTTCGCGCTCCTCTTCCTCGGTCACGCGCAGTCCGACGATCACATCCACGACCTTGAGCAGGATGAAGGTCGCCACCGCCGTGAAGACGATGGTCGCACCCACCGCCGTGCACTGCTTGATGAACTGCTCCATCGAGCCGCCCGACCCGTCCGGCGCCGCCGTGGTGGCGGAGAGCGGACCATAGGCGAGGAAGCCGACCAGCAGCGCGCCGACGATGCCGCAGATGCCGTGCACGCCGAAGGCGTCCAGGCTGTCATCGTAGCCGAGCGCATGCTTGAGCGCCGTCGCACCCCAGAAGCCCGCGAGACCGGCGGCGAGGCCGATGATCAGCGCGGAACCGGGCAGCACGAAGCCCGCCGCCGGGGTGATGGCGACCAGCCCCGCCACCGCGCCGGAGATGGCGCCGAGCACGCTGGGCTTGCCCTTGGTCACCCATTCGCCGAACACCCAGGCGAGGGTGGCCGCGCCGGCGGCGAGTTGCGTCACCAGCATCGCCATGCCCGCGCGCCCGCCGCCCGAGGACGCGGCCGAGCCGGCATTGAAGCCGAACCAGCCCACCCACAGCAGGGAGGCGCCGATCACCGCGAGGCCCAGGTTGAAGGGCGACATGTTCTCGGTGCCGTAGCCGATGCGCTTGCCGAGCACGAGCGCGGCCACCAGGCCTGCCACGCCGGCATTGATGTGCACCACCGTGCCGCCCGCGAAGTCGAGCGCGCCGAGGGCGAACAGCCAGCCATTCGGATGCCAGACCCAATGCGCGATCGGCGCATAGACCAGCAGCGACCACAACGTGATGAACACGACCAGCGCGGAGAACTTCATGCGGTCCGCCACCGCGCCGGTGATCAGCGCGGCGGTGATGATCGCGAAGGTCATCTGGAACATCAGGAAGACGCTCTCGGGGATGGTCATCGCCACCGCCGCGTCGCCCGTGCCGAGCGTGAAGGGCTTGTCCCAGTTCTCCGCGAGGCCGGTCAGCATGACGCGCGAGAAGTCGCCGAAATACTGGCCACCCTCGCCGAAGGCGATGGAGTAGCCGGCCACCATCCACAGCACCGTCACGAGGGCGGTGATGAAGAAGGACTGCATCATGGTGGCGAGCACGTTCTTCTTGCGGACCATGCCCGCATAGAAGAGTGCGACGCCCGGGATGGTCATCATCAGCACCAGGGCGGTGGAGGTGAGCATCCAGGCGGCGTCGCCGGTATCCACCTTCGGGGCCTCCTGCGCCATCGCGGGCATCGCCGCAAGCAGCAGTGAGGCGGCGGCGAGGCCGCCGCGCGCGAACATGCGCTTCACGTTCGTCGTTTCCTTTCCGTGCATGATCGCCGGCCTCACAGGGCCGAGTTGTCGGTCTCGCCCGTGCGGATGCGCAGCGCGCGCTCCACATCGAGGACGAAGATCTTGCCGTCGCCGATCTTGCCGGTGCGCGCGGTCGTGGCGATCGCCTCGACGACGGCATCGGCGAGCTCGGCCGGAACGGTGACCTCGATCTTCACCTTGGGCAGGAAGCTCACATGGTATTCAGCGCCTCGGTAGATCTCGGTCTGGCCCTTTTGCCGGCCAAAACCCTTCACCTCGGTCACCGTCAGCCCCTGAACGCCGAGCGGGGTGAGCGCTTCGCGCACCTCGTCCAGCTTGAAAGGCTTGATCACAGCCATAACCAGTTTCATGGCGCCGTCCTGTTCCCTCTCTGCGGCGGACGGGAGGATGACTTCCAAGACCCGTGCCACAGGCGGAACCCGCCGCAACCTGCGGCTGCCGCGCATGGCGCGGAATCGGGCGCCGCGAAATCGGGCAGATGCACAATATCGGTGCATGATGCCGGCCAGGCGCTTCCGGCCTAGATTTGGCGCATGAGAACTCCGCTCGAAGTCGAGGTCTGCATCCTTGGCGCCGGCCCGGTCGGCGCCACCCTGGCCGCCGCGCTCGCCGCCGGCGGCGTGCGCGCCGCGGTCGTTGATGCCGCGCCGCTGCCGCCGATGGAATTGCCGGCCTTCGATGGCCGCGCCTATGCGATCGCCGCGACCTCCCGCCGCCTGCTCGATGCCGCGGGGGTCTGGGACCAATTGCCGGAGGAACCCTGCCCCATCCTCGGCATCCGCGTCGCCGATGGGCGGCCGGGGGAACGTGCCTCGCCACTCGCGCTGCATTTCGACCATGCCGAGCTGGCCGGCGAACCCTTCGGCTGGCTGGTCGAGGCGCGGGCGCTGCGCGTCGCGCTGAATGCCCGGCTGCCGCTGCTGCCGGAGCTTTCGGTCTTCGCGCCGGCCACCGCGACGGTGGAACGTCGTGCCGAAGGTGTCGCCATTCGCCTGTCCGATGGGCAGGAGATCCGCGCCCGCCTCGTGGTCGGTGCCGAGGGGCGCCATTCGCCGCTGCGCCGCGCCGCCGGCATCCCGGTGACGCGGATCGACTACCACTGCATGGGCATCGTCGGCGCGGTGGCGCACGAAAAGCCGCACCACAACCAGGCGCTCGAGCAATTCCTGCCGCACGGGCCCTTCGCCCAATTGCCCATGCACGGCATCCCCGGCCATCCGCATGTCAGCGCCATCGTCTGGACCGAACGGACGGCGGTGGCGAAGCGCTGCCTCGCCCTCGACGACGCCGCCTATGGACGGCAGATCGCGGCGCGGATCGGCAATCACCTGGGCGCCGTGACGCCGATCGGGCGGCGCTGGGCCTATCCGCTGACGGCCATGCATGCGGCCCGCTACACGGCGGAACGCCTCGCGCTGGTGGGCGATGCCGCGCATGGCATCCACCCGATCGCCGGGCAGGGGCTGAACCTCGGCTTCCGCGACGTCGCCGCCCTGGCCGAGATGGTGGTCGAGACGGTCAGGGCCGGGGAGGATCCGGGCAGTCCGGCGCTGCTGGCGCGCTACCAGGCGGCGCGGCGGCCGGACAGCCTGGTCATGCTGGGCACGACGCATGTGCTGGAGCGGCTGTTCACCTCGCGGCTGCCGCCGGTGCGCCTGGCGCGGCGGCTGGGCATCGCGGCGGTGGACCGGTTGCCGGCGCTCAAGCGATTCTTCGCGGCGCGGGCGATGGGGCTGTCGCGCTGAGCGCCACCCCCGCGGCACGGAAATGTCCCGGACCTGGCGAAATTGGCGGCCTGCAGCGCGTCTATCGCAACGTTATTTCTACGTTAATCCACGCTGATTGGATCGAAGGAAGA
The DNA here is from genome assembly GCF_057586215.1 of Roseomonas sp. SRI_022. Lineage (NCBI taxonomy): Bacteria > Pseudomonadati > Pseudomonadota > Alphaproteobacteria > Acetobacterales > Roseomonadaceae > Roseomonas > Roseomonas sp. SRI_022. The sequence continues at coordinate 14,480 of NZ_JBYCZL010000018.1, read as the reverse complement.
ACCGATAGGCAAGCAGAGCCTCCTAGCATTGCTTGTCCATGATTGATTCCCAACGACCAATGCTTGACCCAGGGCGTGCAGACGGCCGGGTTCCGGCCGCGCCGCAGCGGCAATTTCAGCTTGTCGTGGACAATACGGACGGTCCGCCGACGAAGCGGCGCATCACGATCTGGGATTCGCCACTGGCACGCTTCTCGATGGTGCTCCTGGCTTCCCTCGCGCTCTGGACCGCGATCGGCTTCGGCCTGTGGCAATTGGTGCGGGCGCTGTCGTAGCCGCGCTTCGCAGGCGGGCCGCCCTGGCATCGTGGGGTTCGTCGATGGCCTGCCGGCATGGCGCGCGGCGCTGACGGGCGGCCCGCGCGCGAAGTGGCAGTGAATGCCTGAACCCGCAACGGCAGGGCCGTTGCGGGTCCCATCTCAATCCAGCCGGATATTCGCCCGCTGGATGATGCGCAGGAACAGCGTGCGCTGCTCCTGCAGGTAGGTGACGAAGGCCGCGCCCGCGCGCGGGATCGGCTCGACGCTGATGCTCTCGAAGCGGCTGCGCACATCGGGCTGGGCCATGCCTTCGACCACCTCGGCCGCCAGCCGGTCGTGGATCGGCTGCGGCAGCCCCGCCGGGCCCATCAGCCCGACCCAGGCGCCGGCGTCGAAGCCGGCCAGGGTGCCGCCCTGGCTGGCGAAGGGCTCGACACCCGGCGCCAGCGTGCTGCCCGCGGCGAGCGAGATGCCGAGCGCGCGCAGCGCCCCCTGGCGGACCAGCGGCCAGGTCGCGGCCATCGTCTCGATGCTGTAGCTGATCTGCCCGCCGATCAGGGCCGTCATGGACGGCGCACTTCCGGCGAATGGGACGTGGAGTGCCTCGATCCCGGCAGCGGCATTGAAGGCTTCGATGATCAGATGCGCCGTCGCCGCGGTGCCCGAGGAGCCGAAGGTGTAGTGGCCGGGCCGTGCCTTCGCCAGGGCGATGAATTCCTGGACGTTGCGCGCCGGGAAGTCCGGCTTCACGACCAGCAGGTATGGCGAGACGCCGAACATCGCGATCGGCGCGATGTCGCGGGTCGAATCGAAGGGCAGGCGCTGCAGCAGCGGCGAGATGGTGAGCGGCCCCGAGGAGCCGGCGAGCAGCGTGTAGCCATCCGGCGCCGATTTCGCGACCACGTCCGAGCCGATGGTGCCGCCGGCACCCGCCCGGTTCTCCGGCACCACGGGCTGGCCGAGCCGTTCCTGCAGGCGCTGCGCGATGACGCGCCCGGCGAGGTCGGTCGCCTGGCCCGGCGGCCAGGGGATCACCATGCGGATCGGCCGGTTCGGCCAGGCACCCTGGGACTGCGCGGCGGCGAGGCCGGGCAGCGTGGCGGCGAACAGCGAGAGTGCGGCGCGACGCGTTTGCGTCATGGCGGATGTTCCTTCCCAGTCGTTACGCATCGGCGGTTGGCCCGCCGGATGCTGCCCTTCAGCATGTCGTCACCAGTGCCACAAGGGCGCCCGGCCGCTGCCGGGGGCTGGCGGGGAAGGCACCGTCCTGGCGCCTTCCTCTGTCGGAGCCCCCTGGCCCGTCGGTCATTGCCGGCAGGGATGCGGGGCAGGCCCCGGGAGGCTGTCCCGAAGCGGGGCGTGCAGCGTCAGCGCGGCGGCACTTCCGAGAAGAAGACCTGCGTCGGGATGCCGCGGCCACGATCATAGCTGCCGACCCAGATGTCGTACTGGCCGGACATGGGCTGGCGGAACACCATACCCGGATTGGTGCCCTGGAAGTCGTCGTTGCAGACCCATTGGCCGTTTGGCAGGTTCACCACCAGGGTCACGTCGTAGTTGGACCGCGCGCCGATCCACAGCGGCAGCCCGCCGCCCGCCTGGTAGTTCAACCGCACATCGGGTGGCTGGGCGATGGAACCGACGCAGCCCGGCCCGCCGATGCGCTCGGCCGGGATGGTGCCGCCGGCCGTGACATTCACCACGAAGGGATCCGGGGCGAAGTTGAAGCGCAGATTCGCCGTGCCGAAGGATGGCCGCAGATTGTAGTTCTGCGCCGCGACGCCGCCGGCACCGAGAACGGCCAGGACGGCCGCGGCGCCCAGGATGCGTCTAGAAAACATACCCGATCCTCCAGAATAGAGCCGATCGGATGATCGGATGGTAAACCATTCGCCGCAAGCAAGGATTGCGCGCGCCGGCGGTCGGCTGCCGGCTTGGCGTGTTACTGCGGCTTCAGCGCCACAAGGCGCGGGCGCGGCCCGTCCTCCAGCGCATGGGTGGCGAGGATCGCCTCCCGCACCCGGGCGCGCACCACCTTCCCCTGGGCGTTGCGCGGCAATTCGGGCAGCGCCAGCCAGGCGCGCGGGTGCTTCGGTCGCGCCAGCGCGGCAACGCGCGCGGCAGCATCGTCCTGCCAGTCCGCGGGCGGGTTCTCGGCGACCGCGACGATGACCTCCCCCCAGTAATCGGAGGGCAGGCCGACCACGCAGATCGCCCGACCACCCGCCGCGCCATCCAGCACGGTCTCGATCTCGCCGGGATGGATGCGGTAGCCGCCGGACTTCATGACATCCGCCGCGCGGCCCGACAGGTGCAGCCGCCCGCGCGCATCGACCGCGCCGAGGTCGCCGGTGCGGTGCCAGGCGCCGGGCGGCCGGGCGGCGAAGCCCGCCGCGCTGATCGTGCCGGCATTCATGTGGCGGCCGCGCAGCCAGATCTCGCCGGGCTCGCCGGCAGGCAGCGGCACCCCGTCCTCGGCGCGGATGGTCACTTCGACCCCTGGCGCCGGCCAGCCGAGGCAGGCACCGAGGCCCCGGTCGTCGGCCGTCATGACCTCCGCCACCTCCGGTGCTTCCAGCACGGTGATGGGGTTGAAGCACTCGCTCATGCCATAGGTGACGCGCACCACCGGGCCGAAGGCTTCCGCCGCGCGGCGCCAGAGTTCGCGCGACAGGGTCGAGGTGCCGGTGAAGATGCAGCGCACCCCGTCGAAGCGCCGGCCGGGGAACAGCGAGAGGATCTTCGCCAGCACCGTCGGCGGCGCGAAGATGGCCGAGGGCCCGGCGGCGAGGATCGGCTCGATCGCCTCGGCCCGCACACCGTCCTGCAGCACCACCTCAGCCCCCTGTTCCAGCCAGGCGGCGGCGATCAGGGAAGCGCCGTGGACGTAGGGCGTCATCAGCAGCACACGGTCGCCGCGCCCGGGCGTGAAGGGCAGCACTGCGCGCTGCAGCAGGTGCGCGGTCCAGCGCCCGGCATGGGTGTGCACGATGGCCTTGGGCCTGCCGGTGGTGCCGGAGGTGAAGATCAGCCTTCCCCAGGCATCGCCCGGCACCGGCGGCAGGGCGGTGGGGGCGGGGTCGGGGGCGATGGCCTCGATCGGCCAGGGCTCGAAGCCAAGCGCGGTCAGGCGTTCGGCCTGCGCCTGTGGTGCGAGGATGCGGCGGAAACCGGTCAGTTCGGCGAACCAGAGGATCTCGGCATCGGTGGAATGGGCGTTCACCGGCACCTCGGCGGCGCCGGAAATCGTCACCCCCGCGCTGACCCAGGGTGCCTCGACCCCGTTCGGCACCAGGGTCGCGACGGGCGCGCCCGGCGCGATGCCCGCCGCGCGCAGCCGGTGGCCCAGCGCATGGGCGCGCGCGGCGAGCGTGGCGAAGCTCATCTCCGCGACGCCATCAGTGACAGCCACGCGGTCGCCGAAGCGCGCCGCGATGGTGAGTAGGTCGTTCGACCAGGCGATTCCATCCCGCATGGCCCGAAGGTTCGTCGGGGTGGGCGGGGGCGTCAAACGGGAGGGGCGGAAAGGGGCGACGCCCCTCTCCGGCCGCGTCACGCCTGCACGACCACGTTCCGCCCCACCGCGACCCGCCCCGCTGGCGTCACCGCCAGCAGGTTCTTCCGTGCCTCGACGATCGCGAGCCCCGCATGGCGCGCTGGCCACACCGCCTGGCCGCAGGCCTCCCAGACCCCACCGGCGCGCAGGAAGGGTGCATAGGGCGGCACATACAGCGCCGAATCGCGCCGTTCGACGCGGAACAGGTGCCGTTCCAGCAGCCGCGTCACCTGGCCGGGGGAATAGGGCTGGCCATGGCCGAAGGGCGTGTGCTCGGCATGCGCCCACAGGCCCCGGCGGTTCGGAGCGACCACCAGCAGCCGCCCGTCATCCTTCAGCACGCGCCAGACCTCGCGCAGCAGGCGGCGGGCGTTCTCGGCCATTTCCAGGCCGTGGACCAACAGCACGCGGTCGAAGCACAGGTCGGGAAAGGGCAGCGCCTCCTCCTCGGCGACCAGGATGGCGGCGTCCGGCCGCGGCGCATCCGGGCCGAGCTGCGCCGGGGACAGGGCAATGGCTCGCGCCGCCTCGGCCTTCCACAGCGGCAGGTAGGGCACGGCATGCCCGACGCCGAGCAGCGCCTGGCCGCGCAGGGACGGCCACAGCGCCCGCAATCGCTGGGCGAGCAGCCGCGCCGCCATCGCCCCGCCGGGCGAGGCGTAGAATGTTTCGAAGCCGTGGACCTCTCCACCCATGCGAGGGATATAGGGGACAGACGCGCGCCTTGGGATTCCCTCCCGCGCATTGGGGACTTGCCTGCCATGCCGATCACCGTCACCGCTCTGCCCTGCCTGTCGGACAACTACACTTGGTTGCTGCGCGCGCCCGATGGGCGGCTGGCGATCTGCGACCCGGGGGAAGCCGGCCCGGTGATCGCGGCGGTGGATGCGGCGGGCGGCAAGCTCGACCTCATCCTGCTGACGCATCATCACGGCGACCACGTCGCCGGCGTGCCGGACCTCGTGGCCCGATACGGCGCGAAGGTGATGGGCGCCAAGGCGGATGCGCATCGGCTGCCCCACCTCGATGTCGTGGTGGAACCGGGCCAGACGGTCGACGTGCTGGGCGTGCCGGCCGAGGTCCTGGCGAGCGACGGCCACACCCGTGGGCACATTGCCTACCACTTCCCCGAATGCGCCATCCTGCTGTGCGGCGACACGCTGTTCTCGCTGGGTTGCGGAAGGCTGCTGGAAGGCACGGCGGCGGAGATGTTCGACAGCCTGCAGGCACTGGCCGCCCTGCCGCCGGAAACGCTGGTCTGCTGCGGCCATGAATACAGCGAGAGCAATGCCCGCTTCGCCCTGACGGTCGAACCGGACAACCCCGCCCTGCGCGCCCGCGCCGATGAGATCGCGATGCAGCGCGCCGAGGGCCGAGCGACCGTGCCGACGACGATCGGGCAGGAGCTGGACGCCAACCCCTTCCTGCGTGCGAAGGATGTGGCGACGCTCGCGCGCATCCGCTCCGCCAAGGACAATTTCCGCTGAAGTGAGGAACGCCCGATGAAGCTGCACCACTCCCCGGCCAGCCCGTACGTCCGCAAGGTGATGGCCTGCGCCATCGCGCGCGGCATCGCCGGGCGGATCGAGACGGTGAACACCAACCCGCATGTCTCTCCGGCCGATCTGCTGGCGGATAACCCGCTGTCCAAGGTGCCAGCGCTGGTCGCCGATGACGGCACGGCGATCTACGACAGCCCGGTGATCTGCGAGTATCTCGACACGCTGGGCGACGTACCCGCGCTGTTCCCGCCGACCGGCAGCGCCGCGCGGCTGTCCGCGCAGATCATGCATGCGGCGGCCGATGGCATCCTGGATGCCGCGGTGGGGCGGCGACTGTCGATGCCGCATCCGCAGGATGACGGCCGCAAGGCTTACGATGCGCGGCAGAAAGCGGCGATCGACCGCGCGCTCGATGTACTCGAGAAGGCGCCGCCCGAGGGGCTGTCCGACATCGGCGCCATCGCGGTGGGCTGCGCGCTCGGCTACCTCGACTTCCGCTTCGGGCATGAGCCGTGGCGCGAGACGCATCCGAAGCTCGCCGCCTGGTTCGCGGAGGCGTCGAAGCTGCCGCCGCTCGCCCGGACGGTGCCGGTGGGCTGACGATGATCGACCTGCGCGACACGTCGGTGCCGGCTGCGCAGGTCATCGCCGCGCTCGGCCTAGCGCCGCATCCGGAAGGCGGCCATTACCGCGAGATCTGGCGCGACGCGCCGGCGGATGGGTCGCGCGGCGCGGGGTCCGCGATCTACTACCTGCTGGCGGCGGGCGAGGTCAGCCACTGGCACCGCGTCGATGCCGCGGAGGCCTGGCATTGGTATGCCGGCGCCCCGCTCACGCTGTCGATGTCGGGAAACGGGCAGGATGTGGCGGCGGTGCCGCTCGGCCCCGACTTGTCGCGGGGCGAGCAGCCTGTTGCGGTGGTCCCGAAGGGGTGGTGGCAGGCCGCGGCATCGCTCGGTGGCTGGACGCTGGTGGGCTGCACCGTGTCGCCGGCCTTCGGCTTTGCCGGCTTCGAGTTGGCGCCGCCCGGCTGGCGGCCGGCGCCACGCGATGGTCGGGAGGCTTGAACCCCCCTCCCGTCTCAGCGCATCGGCAGGGCGTAGAGCAGTCCGCCATTGCTGTGCAGGTTGTTCGGCCCGCGCGGCAGCGCGACCGGCGTGTCCTCGCCCATGGTGCGCTCATAGAGCTCGCCGTAATTGCCGATGGCGCGGATCGCGTTGTAGGCCCAGGCGGGATCCAGCTTCAGCGACTGGCCGAGTTCCGGCGTGACGCCGAGCAGGCGGCGCGTGTTCGGATTGACCGAGGTGCGGCGCTGCTCCTCGGCATTGGCGCGGGTCACACCCTGTTCCTCGGCTTCGATGATGGCGGTCGTGTACCAGCGGACGATGTCGTACCAGTTGTCGTCGCCGCGCCGGACATAGGCGCCGTAGGGTTCCTTCGAGAAGCGCTCCGGCAGGATGGCCCAGTCCCGCGGGTTGGGCATGGAGGACCGCACGCCCGCGAGTTGCGACGCGTCCGTGCCGAAGCTGTCGCAACGCCCGGCGGCGAGCGCGGCGGCGGCCTGGTCCGTGCGTTCGAAGACCACCGGCTGGAAGGGCACGTTGACGGAGCGGAAGTAGTCCGCCGTCACTTGCTCGTTCGTCGTGCCCTGGATCAGGCAGATGGTGGCACCCGCCATGTCGCGCACGCGCTGCACGCCGGCATTGGCGCGCACCATGAAGCCGTGGCCGTCGAAGAAATAGGTCGTGACGTGCCGCAGCCCGAGCGTGGTGTCGCGCAGCATGGTCTGCGTCGAGGTGCGGAACAGGACGTCCACCTCACCCGAGCCGAGCGCGGTGAAGCGCGTCGAGGACGAGAGCGGGATGAAGCGCACCTTCGCCGGGTCGTTGAGGATCGCCGCCGCGAGGCCGCGGCAGAGATCGATGTCGAGGCCCTGCCACACGCCGCGGCTGTCCGGCAGGGCGAAGCCCGCCACGCCGGTATTGATGCCGCAGTTGACGGCGCCGCGCGCGCGGATGGCATCGAGCGTCGGGCTCGGGATGTTGCTCTGCGCATGGGCAGCGCCGGCAAGGCCCGCGCATACAATGGCGAAGGCAGTCGCCAGGCTTCGCTTCAGCATCATCGAAGTCTCCCAGTTGTTCGTTTGCGGAGGAAGTGTCGTGGCGGCCCGTCAGCGCATCGGCAGGGCGTAGAGCAGCCCGCCATCGCTGTGCAGACGGTTCGGCCCGCGCGCCAGGCCGACCGGCGTGTTCGGGCCCATGGTGCGTTCGTAGATCTCGCCATAATTCCCGATGGCGCGGATCACGTTGTAGGCCCAGGCCGGGTCGAGCTTCAGCGACTGGCCAAGTTCCGGTGTCACGCCCAGCAGCCGGCGCGTGTTCGGGTTGACGCTGGTGCGCCGCTGCTCCTCGGCATTGGCGCGGGTGACGCCCTGTTCCTCCGCCTCGATGATCGCGGTGGTGTACCAGCGGACGATGTCGTGCCAGTTGTCGTCGCCGCGGCGGATGTAGGCGGCATACGGCTCCTTCGAGAAGCGTTCCGGCAGCACCGTCCAGTCCGCCGGCGTCGGCATGGTGGACCGCATGGCAGCAAGCGAGGAGGCATCCGTGCCATAGGCGTCGCAGCGCCCGGCCAGAAGTGCGGCCTGCGCCTGGTCCGGCCGTTCGAAGATCACCGGCTGGAAGGGCACGTTGATCGAGCGGAAGTAGTCCGCCGTGACCTGTTCATTCGTCGTGCCCTGCAGCAGGCAGATCGTCGCCCCGCGCATCTCCCGCGCCTGGGTCACGCCGGCATTGGCGCGCACCATGAAGCCGTGGCCGTCGAAGAAATAGGTCGTGACGTGCCGCAGCCCGAGCGTGGTGTCGCGCAGCATGGTCTGGGTCGAGGTGCGGAACAGCACATCGACCTCCCCCGACCCCAGCGCCGTGAAGCGGGTGGAAGAGGACAGCGGCACGAAGCGCACCTTGGACGGATCGTTGAAGATGACCGTCGCGAGGCCACGGCACATCTCGGTGTCGAAGCCCTGCCAGACGCCGCGGCTGTCCGGCAGCGAGAAGCCCGCCACGCCGGGATTGATGCCGCAGGCGAGCGCGCCGCGCGCGCGGATGGCATCGAGCGTCGGGCTCGGAATGTTGTTCTGCGCGTTCGCGCCGCCGGGCATGGCGGCGCAGAACAGCGCCCACGCGGCCGCAAGGCTCCGCTTGAGCATGATGAAAGCCTCTCCCGTTGTTTGGTCTCCCGCCGTGATGCTCGCCGCTCGCGCCGATCGCTGTCAACAATGCCGGTAGGAATCGGAGGGAACGCATGACTGACCATTTCGCCCGCTACCCCAGCCTCGCGGGCCGCACCGCGCTGGTGACCGGGGGCGCCAGCGGCATCGGCGCGCAGATCGTGGCGCGCTTTGCCGACCAGGGATCGCAGGTCGCCTTCCTCGACTTCGATGCCGAGGGCGGGGCGCGCGTCGCCGCCGCGACCGGCGCGATGTACATCCCCTGCGACCTGCGCGACATCGCGGCCCTGCGTGCGGCGGTGACGGAAGCAGGTGCGCAGCTCGGTGACATCACCGTGCTGGTGAACAACGCCGCGCGCGACGATCGCCATGGGCTCGAGGCGGTCGAACCGGATTACTGGGACGAGCGCATGGCGACCAACCTGCGCCACCAGTTCTTCTGCGCCCAGGCGGTGGTGCCGATGATGCGCCACGCCGGCGGCGGGTCGATCATCAACCTCGGATCGGTGTCCTGGATGAACCGGACCGGCGGCATGCCGGCCTATACCGCCGCCAAGGCGGCGGTGCGCGGTCTGACGCGCGGCCTCGCCCGCGACCTCGGCGCGGACCGCATCCGGGTGAACGAGGTCGTCCCGGGTTGGGTCCATACCGAACGCCAGGTCGCGCTGTGGCTGACGCCGGAAGCCGAGGCGCGCAGCCAGGCGAACCAATGCCTCAAGGGCGCGCTGAAGCCGGATGACATCGCACGGATGGTGCTGTGGCTCGCCGCGGATGACAGCGCCATGGTGACGGCGCAGCACTTCGTGGTGGATGGCGGGAGCAACTGATTGCGTGCCTCAAGCGCCGGCGCTCGCGGATCGCGGCGGCGCCGCGATCCGATGGGGTGGCACGGAGCTGTCGGTGCCGCGCCGCGGTGCCCTGCGCGGGGTGCCTGGCTTGGATCAGGCCGCCGCGCTGGCCTCGCTCTCGACGATCCGCCCATCCTCCATCGCCACGATGCGGTCGGCGATGTCGAGGATGCGCGGGTCGTGCGTGACCATCAGGATCGGCGTGCCCCGCTGCTTGGCGATGTCGCGCAGCAGATGCGCGACCTCGGCGCCGGAGACCTTGTCCAGCGCCGCGGTTGGTTCGTCGGCCAGGATCAGGCCGGGATTGCCGACGAGCGCGCGGGCGATGGCGACGCGCTGGCGCTGGCCGCCGGACAGCTTGGACGGTGGCTTGTCCTCATGCCCCGCCAGGCCGACGGCGGCGAGCATCGCGCCGGCGCGCTCCAACCGCCCGGCCTCAGGCAGCGCCGCATCCAGTTCCAGGCTCATCGCTACGTTCTGCCGCGCCGTCAGGAAGCCGAGCAGGTTGTGGTTCTGGAAAATGAAGCCAATCGACCGGCGCAGCAGCACGCGTTCGGATTCCGGCGAGCCCATCAACTCGTGCCCCAGCACGCGGCAGGATCCTTCCTGCATGCCGCGCAGCGCGCCGATCAGCGTCAGCAGCGTGGTCTTGCCAGAACCGGACGGGCCGGTCAGCAGCACGACCTCGCCGGCATGGACGCGAAAGGCCACGTCGCGCAGCACGGGCCGCCGCAACTCGCCCTCGCCATAGGCGAAGTTCAGGCCTTCGATGCGGATCGGGTCCATCAGAACATGTCGGCCGGCGATGCGTCGCGTAGCTTGCGCATTGCCAGCAGCCCGGCCGCGGCGCACATGCCGAAGATCAGGCCGAACACCATCGTCGCGCGTTCGACCGTCATGGTCAGCGGCAGGAAGGTCGCATCCGCCACCACATCATACAGCCAGGTGGACAGCGCGGCGCCGGGCAAGAATCCGATGACGGCGAGGATCAACGCCGCGGCCATGACCACGCGCGCCAGGTAGAAGTTGGAATAGCCGATCGCCTTCAGCGTCGCGTATTCGCGCAGGTGGTTGGCGATGTCGGAAAACAGGATCTGGTAGACGATCACCATCCCCACGATCAGCCCCATCACCGAGCCGAAGGCGAAGATGAAGCCGATCGGCGTAGCGGTTTCCCAGTAGAGCCGCTCATGCGCCACCAGTTCCTCATGGTTCAGCACCAGCACGTCGGGCGGCAGGATCTCGCGCAGCCGGGCCTGGGCGGCGGCGATATCAGCGCCGGGCTTCAGGCGGATGGCGACGATGTCGGTATTCGCCGCCGTGCGCGTCGGCACCATGCGGCGGAAATTCACCTCGCTCATCACCAGGTTGCCATCGGCGCCGAAGGATGGGCCGATGGTGACGAGGCCCACCATCTCGACCATGCGGTTGCCGACCTGGACCTCAAAGGGTCCACGCTCAGCGAAAAGCTGCGCGACATCGCCGAATTCGGGGCGCGAGCGCGTGTCGAAGCCGACCGCATCAATCCGCCGCAAGGCCGGTCCGATGGCGTCGAGGCCCTGGAAATGCATCGCCCCAGCCTCGACATCGAAACCGATCATCTGGATGGCGCGGCGCGACCCGTCCACCGGGTTCCGCCACGTCGCCTGGGTCATGTAGACCGGCACGGCCTGCGCGACCTCGGGCAGGGCGAGGGCCTGATGCGCGCGGATGCGCGGGATCGGCTCGGGGCGGAAGCTTGCCACGGTCAGCGGGTTCATCAGGAATACCTCGGCCTCCATGGCCGAGAGCAGCCGCGTCGCGCTGTCGAACAGCGCCGAGCGGAAGCCGAGCTGCATGAAGACCAGCACGGCGGCGAACATCACGCCGGCCATGGCGGAGAATAGCCGCGCCCGTTCCGCGCGCAACTGCCGCCACGCCAGCCGGGCCGGTAGCCAGAGCGTGGCGATCGGCCCGGGCCGCTTCGCCGTGGGTACCGCCGCAGCGGCGGGCTGCGCCGCGGGCGCCTCGCCGGTCCTTTCCGGCGCCCAGGGCAGCAGCGTCGTCTTGGTCAGCGCGTTCATGGGCGGATCGCCACCTGGACCTGCATGTTGGATCGGCGCCGCAGCGCCTCGGACCCCGCCTCGTCCAGCGCGAGGCGGACTTCGACCGTGCGGCTGTCCACCGCGGCGACGGGGTCGGTATTGGCCTGGGTCTGTCGGCGCACCGTCCAGCCGATCTCGCGCACCGTCGCGGCGAAGCGGCGCGGCTCGCCCGGCACCACCACCTCCGCTGCGGCGCCCAGGCGCAAGCGCGGCAGATCGGTCTCATAGACATCGGCGACGATGTCCATGCGGGTCAGGTCGCCGATCTCGAGCAGCCCGTCATTGCCGACCTGATCGCCGGGTCGCGCGATGATGCGCAGCACGGTGCCGGCGAAGGGTGCACGCACGCGCGACAATTCGGCATCGGCGCGCGCCTTGGCGAGCGCCGCCGCGGCGGCGGCAAGCCGCGCCTCGGCCAGCGCGATGTCTTCGGGGCGGGAGGAGAGCAGGCTCGCCAGGTCGGCCTCGGCCTGGCGGCGCTCGGCGGCCAGGCGGACGGCGCCGGCGCGGTTGCGATCGGCGGCGGCGACAGCGCCCGCGCCGGTCGGCACCAGGCGATCGGACCGTTCTGCCTCACGCAGCGCGAGTTCCTCCTGCGCCGTCAACGCCGCGACGCGGGCGCGCTGCGCCTCGATCTCGGTCGGTCGTCCGGCGGCACGGATGCGGTCAAGGCTCGCGCGGTATTCCGCGACGGCGGCCTCAGCCTGCGCCACGGATGCGTCCTTCTGCCCGGCATCGGCGAATTCGGCGAGCAACTGGCCATTGGCGACGGTGTCGCCTTCCTCGACCAGCAACCGGTCGAGCCGCGTCACCGCCATGCCGCCCGGCTGGGTCAGGCGGCGGATGCGCGAGGCGGGTTCGACCCGCCCGAGCGCGCCGACGCCGACCGGTCCGGCCGCGGTCGTGGCGGCCGGGGTGGCCTGGCGCGTCGCCTCACCCCGCGTCAGCACGGCATAGCCGCCGGCGGCGAGGCCGAGCGCGGCGAGGCCGATCAGCAGCCGCGCGCGGCGTGTCACGGCCGCTGATCCAGCAGCGCGATCAGCGTGCCGCGCAGCTCCAGGATGTCCGCCTCGGTGGGCCGGTACATCCCGAACAGATGCGCCATGAACAATCCATCCGTCGCGGTCTGGATGGTCATGGCGACACCATGGGGAATCCCATCGGCGATCAGGTCGGCCTTCATGCGTTCGATCACCACGCGCAACGGGTCGAGCAGCACCGGATCATGGTGGAAGGCGGCGAGGCAGACCGCGGCCATGCGGTCGTTCTTGTCCTGGCCCGGGGAGCAATCCGCTTCCCCGAAGGCCCAGGCGAGCTGGGCACGGGCGGCCCTGCCACGGCCCTCGGGCTGCAAGGCGACGCCGTCCTCGTAGTCGCGCGTCACCGTCTCGGCGAGGCGCTGCATCACGCCGATCAGCAGCGCCTCCTTGGAGGCGAAATGGTAGAGCAGGCCGCCCTTCGACACCTTGGCTTCACGCGCCGCGGCTTCCAGCGTCAGGCCGGTGACGCCCTTGCGGACGACGAGAGCCTCCACCGCATCGAGGATGCGGGTGCGGGCATCGGCAGGCGCGCTCGTTTCGCTGGTGTCCATCATCAAGTCATCTATACCGTCCGGACGGTTCATTCAACCGTCCGGACGGTATAGTTCGTGTGAGAGGGGCGGGTCATGGCCGGAACGCAACAGCGCGGCTAGCGTTGCGCCAGGAACGGACGGGAAGGGAACGGGCATGACCCAGGGATCGGGCCGGCGGACGCTGCTGCTGGCTGCGCCGGCGATCGTGACGGCGGGCGGGGCATGGGCCCAGGCCTGGCCGTCGCGCCCGGTGCGTATCGTGGTCGGCTTCGCCGCCGGCGGCGCCAACGACATCATGGCGCGGCTGCTGGCGCAGAAACTGTCGGAGCGTATTCCGGGTGGCAATTTCATCGTCGAGAACCGGCCCGGCGGCAGCACGCTGGTCGCCGCCGACCATGTCGCTCGGTCCGCCCCGGACGGGACGACCTTCTTCTACACCTCCCCCTCGACGCTGATCAGCGGGCTGGTGAACCGGTCCCCGGTGGTCGAGCAGGTGCAGTCGCTGGTCCCGGTGGTGCTCGCGCAATCCTCTCCGCTGGCGCTGGTCTGCCGGCCCGACTTCCCGGCGCGCACGGTGGCAGAGTTCATCGCGCTGGCGCGCGAACGGCAGGGCCGGCTCACCGTCTCCCACCCCGGCACCGGGGCGATCAACCACCTCGCCATGGTGCTGCTGATGCGCCAGACGGGGGTCGAGGTGACACTGGTCCCCTACACCGGCAACCAACCTTCCATCACCGCGCTGATGCGCGGCGAGGTGGACGTCGCCCATGACGGGCTGTTCACCCCGCGTGCGCAGATCGAGGCAGGCACGCTGCGGGCCATCGCCGTGACCAGCGCGGAACGTGCCCCCGCCTACCCCAACGTACCGACCTTCGGGGAAACGCTGCCGGGCTATGCCGTCGGCTTCTGGGGCGGGATGCTGGCGCCGCGTGGCACGCCGGATGCGATCCTCGACCGGATGAACGCGGAGTTGGACGTCATCCTGAAGCAGCCGGACGTGATCGAACGGGTGCGCGGCTTCGGCGGCGAACCGGTCGGCGGCGGGCGCGACCGCTTCGCGCAGGCGCTGGCCTCGGACTGGGCGAAATGGACCCAGGTGGTGCGGGAGAACAACATCCGCGCGGAATAGGCGGGGCGTCGCCCCACCGACCCCGCATCCCTACCGGACCTGGAAGCGCACGGGCACCGTGATCACCAGGCTGTCGCCCTCCATGCCCGTCGGCATGGCGGGCAGGCTGGCGGCCTGGATCATCGCCTCGACCGCGCGGTCGAGGTCGGCGTCCCCGGCGCTGCGCTCGATGCGCCAGCGCGCGACGCGGCCATCCCGCATCACCGTGAACTGCAGCAGCGCGACGCCCATGGCGCGCCGCGACCGGGCCGCTTCGGGATAGCGCTTGTGCCGTTCCAGTGCCGCCGCCAGCGCCTGCA